>JBFYOR010000074.1:0-2996 GCA_041303695.1 Mycobacterium sp.
TCCGGACGGCGCGTACCCGCATACCGGATCCGACGGGGCGATGGTGACCGTCGACGAATCCGCCGGAACCTCCTTCGAGTTCTGGCGGGCCGCCGCGGAGGATGGGCGGTGGTCGGCCAGCTGGGGTGCGGTCAACAGTGCGCGCGGATCGGGCTGGGGCGGGGAGTCGACGGGATCGGGGGCATCCCGGCTCGCCGGGGTGATCCGGCTGAGCGAGATCGAGGCGGGCGTCATCCCGCACGCCCTGGCACTGCAGTCCAGCAGTGCGTGCGAGTCCTTCCGGGCCCCCGCGCTCAAGAGCGACGGCAGATCGCCCGGTGCGGACTGCATTCCGCAGGGCGCCCGGCTGCAACTGGACCCGGATCTGAATCTGGCTGAGCTCGATCTGAGCCCGGGTACACGGGCGGTGGCGACGGCGATGCAGCAATATGGCGGCTATCTCATGGACGTCGCCGACACCGCCTTGAGTGTCAGTTTCGAACTCGACACCGCAGCGGCTCCCGGCGCGCTGGGAGAGATCTACGAAAAGGCCGGATTCCGTTGGGACTACGACGCGATGGAGAACGTTCCGTGGGCGCAGCTGAGGGTGCTGGCATGAACCGGGCGTCCGCTCCGATCCGGGTGCTGATGGTTCTGGATTCCTACAACTTCGGTGGCGCCGAGAACCTGATCGCCGAACTGGGCCGCTATGACCCGCAGTCGCTGGAGGTCTCGGTTTCCAGTCTGGCCCCGGAGTCCAGCGGCCGGACCGCCCTGTTCAACCGGTTGTCCGAGGCGGGCCTGAAACCGGACTACGTGTCGGTGCGCAAATTGCTCGACCTGCCGGGTTTCCTGCGGCTGGTCCGAACCCTGCGACGCGCACCGGTTGATGTCGTGCACGCCCACCTCGGCTATGCCGCCACCCTGGTGCCACTGGCCGCGCGACTGGTCGGCAAGCCGGTCGTCGCCACCCTGCACCTGAGCCCGCAACCGCACACCTCCCGCGGGGAGTGGCTCAAAGAACGCCTGTCCGTGCGCATTCCGGCCCGGCTCGGCCGGCTCGTGCTGGTCTCCCAGCATGCGTTCGACGAGTACGCCCGCATCCACGGGCCGGCACGGCGGACGTGGCGGATGATCCCCAACGGCGTCGACCTGAACCGGTACACCGTTCGGACCAGGGCGCTCTCGGCGGATCGGCCGGTATGGGCGATGGTCGCCGCCCTGCGCCCGGACAAGAACCACGTGGATCTGGTGCGGGCCTGGGCCGGGGTGGTGGAGGTCCATCCGGGTGCGCGGCTGCTGATCATCGGCGACGGACCGAGTCGCGGCGATATCGAACGGGCGGTGTCGGAGGCCGGGTTATCCGAGGCCGTGCAGTTACTGGGCCGCCGCGAGGATGTCCCCGAGATCCTGCCCACCCTCGACGGTGTGGTGTCGGCGTCGGTCGACGAGGCGCTGCCGACAGCGCTGATCGAAGCGGGTGCCTGCGGACTGCCGGTGGTCGCCACCGACGCCGGCGGGACCCGCGAGATCGTGCTGGACGGGGTCACCGGACGGCTGGTGCCGATGCGCGATGTCCCGGCCCTGACGCGGGCCCTGCTGGACACCATCGGGGACCCGGCCCGTGCCGCCGCCTACGGTCTCGCCGGACGAGCCCTCGTGCAGGAGCAGTACTCCATGGCGACCTGGGTGGATCGGCTCGAACTGCTGTACCGGGAGGTGATCGGTGAGCGAGGCTGACCGGATTGATCGGCCGGCGCCGTTGGCGGCGGCGCATGTGATCCACTCACTCGGCGCCGGCGGGGCCGAGACGCTGCTGGTGGAACTGGCCCGGGTCGCCCCCTCGGCCGGGCTCCGACTCGTGGTGATCGGCTTGTCCGACGCCGTCACCGACGCCGGAACGGACAACCGGGTGGTCCCGCAGCTTCGGGAGCTGGGGGTGACGGTGTATGAAATGCATTCGGGCCGTTACGATCCCACGATCGTCAGGGCGCTGGCGAAGCTGCTGCGCGAGGAACGCGTCGATATCGTACACACCCATCTCAAACATGCCGACGTGGTCGGCGGCGCTGCTGCCCGACTGGCCGGTATCCCGTCGGTGTCCACCTTGCACGTCATCGACATCCCCACCTCGGGCTCGCACCGACTTCGGGTGCGGGCCGCGGTGTTCGCCCGCCGGCACCTCTCCAGCATGGTCATCGCCCTCTCCGCCGCCCAGCGCCGCTGGTACGCCGAATACGCCGGTCCGGACGCGCCGATCGTGGTGCTGCCCAACGGGGTGGCCGAACCGCAGGTGACCAGGGACGGGGCGGCGGTCCGCGCCGAGATCGGAGTGCCCGACGGTGACCTGCTGGCCGTCTGCGCGAGCCTGATGCGGCCCGAGAAGGGCCACGCCGACCTGCTCGCGGCGGTGCGCCTGCTGCCCGACGATGCCGGCTTGGTGGTTGCCCTGGCCGGCGACGGTCCGCTACTGGAGACGATCAGTTCGCAGGTATCCGCGGATCCCGTTCTGCGGCAACGGATCAGGATCCTCGGATTTCGTCGCGACGTTGCCGACCTGATCGCCGCGTCGGACTTTGTCGTGCAGCCTTCGCTGGAGGACGCGCTGCCGACATCGCTGATCTCCGCGCTCGCCGTCGGCCGGCCGATCGTCGCGACGGACGTCGGCGGCATTCCCGACATCGTGGGCCCCGGGTGCGGGACGCTCGTCGAGGCCGGCCGGCCCGCGGCGCTCAGTGCGGGCATGGCCCAGATGGCCGCGGTCATCCGCTCCGACCCGGCCGCCGTCGAGGCCACCCGCCGCCTCGCCCGCCGGCGCTATGAGGACACCTTCAGCGCCGACGTCTGGGTGCGCAACCTGCGCGCCCTCTACCAGTCGGTCATCGGTGGCCGGCACCCGTCGTCCGGACGCCGGGTCGCGCTGGTCGAGTTCCCGCCTTCGGGCGGTCTGTACCAGTTCTCCCTGCAACTCGGGGAGGCTCTGGCCCGGGCCGGCGACGATGTCGAGCTGATCACCG
>JBFYOR010000075.1:0-4919 GCA_041303695.1 Mycobacterium sp.
CGGTGGTGATCAGGCCGGCGAAGATCGACATGGGCGCGGCCAGGAAGAGCAGGGCCAGGGACGTGTAGTAGCTGACGGGGGGGAACATCAGGGTGATCACGTCGGGACGCGCGACCAGCCACACCACCATCGCCGACCACAACAGGAAGTTGAAGGCGTTCAGGATCGGCACCAGACCGGTCAGGTTGATCAGGCGCAGTGTCGCCCTCAAGCCGATATCGCGGCGTAGGTGACGGGGTCTGCGCAGGTGCACGATCGAGGTTTGCAGGTAGCCCTTGTACCATCGGGAGCGCTGCCGAATCCAGTTGATCACATCGGAATTGGCTTCCTCGAGGGTGATCGAGTCCAGGATGAGCGTGCGGTAGCCGTACCGGGCCAGCCGCACGCCGAGGTCGGCGTCCTCGGTGACGTTGTAGGCATCCCAGCCGCCGACCTCCCGCAGCACTCTGGTGGTGAGGTGGCAGGACGTGCCACCGAGCGGAACCACGCTTCGGGCGTGTGCGACGGCCGGCAGGATGGCGGCGAACCACTGGTCGTACTCCATGGTGAACCAGCGGGTGAGCAGGTTCTGCCGTTCGTTGAAGTAGCACAGTCGCGCCTGCAGGCAGCCGACGTCGGCGGGTGCGCGTCGCAACGCGACGACGGCGCGGCGCAGCTGCAGCGGTTCGGGAATGTCCTCCGCGTCATAGATGGTGATCATCTCGCCCTTCAGCCCGGGCAGTGAGATGCCGTAGTTGCAGGCCGCGGGCTTGGTTTTGGGCTGATGCTCCGGAACGACGACGACCCTGACGGGTCCGATGGGCGTGCCCAGCAATACCTCCCTGGTTGTCGTGTCGTCTTCCTCGGTGAGCAGCAACACCTCCAGTTTGTCGGCGGGATAGTTCAGATTCCCTATCCCCCTGAGCAGGTTCTGCACGATCTCGGGTTCGTGGTACACGGGTAACAGCACGGTGTACACCGGCAGTTCGTTGTCGGGCACGGCCAGCGCATCGTCGTCGCTCACCAACACTTTCCCCGGCGAACCGATTCCCTTGAGCATCAAGACATTCCGGTCGACAGTCGAGAGCAGGTACAGCACCGGAGCCACCATCGTCAGCACCGGAAGGAATTGCGTCGCAAACATCCACACCATCGCCACCAGCAGCGCCGCCAGCACCGCCAACGCGGCCAGCGTGCGTGGCCCCAGTGCGCCACGGGCCGAAAAGTGTTCGGCGAGCAGTTGTGGCTGGAAGTCGGGGGGATGCGGATTGGTCAAGCTGGGATGCGGATTGGTCAAGCTGGGCCCACCGGGTGTTCGACATTGGCCGCCAGCAGGATCGCGTTGGCGACGTGTCGTGCGCGGTCGCTGACGATCTCATCGACCATCGTGTCGGGGTCGGCCTGCTGGCGGCTCATCCACAGGATCGGGGCGAGCACCGTCAACTTCCACGACGGCGGGACCGGGCGCGGTGGTGGCGGCGCCTGGGGCGATGGCTGCTGGCTGACGATGACGAAGATCTGCTGATAGGTCTTACCGACGGTCCACACCCAGCTCAGGGCGTACCAGTCGTCGGCGCTGCCATCGGTGGCGGCGGAGGAGTCGGTGGAGAGCACCAGGGCACCCGGTAGGGCGCTGCCGAGGTCGGTGAAGCGGTAGTTGGGAACAGATGTCGCCGGGTACCAGACCATGTAGCGCGTGGTTCGCAGGGCCGCCAGGCTGTTTGCGGTGATGACATCGACGGCTGCGGCGGGGTATCCCGGCTCTGGCGGTGGGAGATACCGGGTGAAAGTCGAATCAGGACCCAGATATCGGTGGATAAAACCGAAGTCCTGTTCGGCGGGAAATCCGGCACGCGAGCTCCAGTCGGAAGCGGCGTGGGCGAGGGAACCTTCAGGCGCGGCTGCCGAGGCCGATGTGGTGAGCACTAGATGGGCACCGGCGACAACGGCCAGCGCCACCAGCGCCACTGGCGAGCGGTGCGGCCACGGAGCCGGCTCGGGGGTGTCGCTGCCGGACCCCTCGTCTCGTGTAGGAACACCCTCTCCAAGCAGTAGTTGTCGGTCATCGGCAGCGGTGAAGCGTTGCAGCAGAACGAAACTCAGTAGCGGAATCAACCCCCCGGTGATGGCAGTCGAGATCGGCAACGATGTCACCGGGAGGAAAACGGCAGCAGCGACGCCGACGATCCCACAGCCGACGGCCGCGACCCCGCGCCACTTCAACGGACGGGGCCAGCCGGCAAGGAATACGGCAAACGCACCGATCATGGCGGCCACCGCCGAGGCGGCAGCAGTGGTTCCGCCGAGAGTGGCGGTGAGCAGTAGTGAGGGAAACGGGGTCACGGTCACGGTCGCGAACACCCACAGTGGCCACAGCTGCCAAACCCGCCGGAAACCGAACAGGATGGTGGCGGCGAACGCCGTCCAGACAGCGGCGCCGACGAGTGGGAGGTTCCACATGCCGCTCAGTGTCGGGAACCGATTGCCGGCCAAATAACTCAGGACCAGGGCGAAACCGGCCATCAAGATGCCCAGGATCCAGTCCGCCTCGGAGTCGTTCACACCGGTGGCCTTGGTGCGGCGACCGTAGGCGATCATCACCAGTAGGACGGGCAAGACGAGTAGGTACGCCGCTCGGGATCCGCCGCCGATCGATCTCGCGACGTCGTAGAAGGCGCCGCCGAATCCCAGCAGGGTGAGCGCCAGCAGCGCCGCCAGGCGCAGTGCGAGCCCAATCCTGGAATTCGCCGGTGCGCGGGGCGCAGGCGGAGGAGATATCGGTGGGAAGTCCGGGTGGCGCCTGATGGCCGTTGAAGGCCTGGGCGGTTGGTCGTCGATCTGCGCCCCGTCAAGTCTGTGCATAGCCTCAGTGCCCCCGCATGGTCGTGTTCGGTGCGGCCGGGGCTGCTGCGCAATTGCATTGATCGACAACGCATATCGTCGAGGTTCGCTAGCTCTGAGCGCCTCGGTGTGCATCAACCCGTCGGCAGTTAGCCGCCAGGGACTGGGGAAGCGTTGCGTGACTTATGTTACGCACGTTGTGCTGTCGCCGCAAAGCGAGCCGTTACTCGCCGAAAATCGCGGTGGTGTCGCCGTGCTCCACCACGGCATGGGCGACATCGGAGAGTCTCTGATGCGTCCGGCGGGCATAGGACCTCAACAGGGTGAAGGCCTGCTCCATATCCACATCTCCGCGTTCGGCCAGCACACCTTTGGCCTGCTCGATCACCACCCGGGTGTTGAGGGCGATCTGGAGTTGCTCGTTGATTACGTCGGCTCGGGTCAGGATGCGTTGGTGCAGAATCCCAACCGTCGCGACGTCTGCGAGAGCCTGACCGACGGCGATGTCGGCCGGAACAAGGGAGCCCGGCTCATTGCGGAAGAGATTCAGCGCACCGACGCGCTCCTCCCGAAGCCGCAGAGGAAGTGCGCACACTGATCGATAGTTGTATTCGTCTGCGCGTTTGGCGAATTCGGGCCAGCGTTGCGAGTCGACCCGGAGATCGTCGACGGCGACCTGCTCCCCGCTTCGGTAGGCAAGCAGACATGGCCCGAGGTCCGCCTCGACCTGAAGCAGTTCGAGCAGTCGAGTGTTCTCACTGCTTGATGCCAGGACATGAAGATCGCCCTGCATATCGCCGATCAGGATTCCGGCCGCGGCGATGGGCAGCAGGACCATGGAACTGTCGATGAGCTGCTGG
The DNA here is from genome assembly GCA_041303695.1 of Mycobacterium sp. GTDB lineage: Bacteria > Actinomycetota > Actinomycetes > Mycobacteriales > Mycobacteriaceae > Mycobacterium. The sequence goes on from JBFYOR010000075.1 coordinate 3,681, forward strand.
GCAAGCTCGATGACGTCGTAGTCATCGACGAGGGTGTCGGCCAACCCGACGAAGGCCTGCGCCAGTCGTCCGTAGTCATCCCGTCGGTCGTTATCGTTGTCCATTGTCGTCCCTCCAGCAGATGCGGATTGTCAGCGTCAACACGTCGGTGCCTCCTGTTCGGGCGCCAGGTCGCCCTCGGGGTCCGGATGGAATCGCTTGCGGCGGTTGACCACGTCGCTGGCCACATCCCTGAGCAGTCGGCTGTTGCCGAATGCGAACGCCTGCAGCTGAACGTAAGCCGACCGGGCGTCGACCCCCAGCTGGGCCATCACCATCCCGGTGGCCTGGTGGACCTCGCGGGTGCTCAGCGGCTGATTCCACCAGGGCCCCAACGAGCCGGGAACTCGTCCTTCCCGGTCGCTATTGAGCAGCACGGCGGTCACGAGCTCGGAAATCGCGATCGCCTCGGCGAAGTCGGTTGCGCCGAGCGGTGCGCCGGCCGCGGAGTACAGGTCCAGCGCCCCCACTTTGATCGCGCCGATTTGTAGCGGGAGTGCGTACATCCCGCCGAGGCCGGAGGAAGTGACCTCCGAGAAGAACATCGGCCACCGTTCGTGCGCCTGCTTCAGGTCGGGGACCGAGATCGGCACGCCCCGGGAGATCGAATCAACGGCCGGTCCCTCGCCCAGGGTGACCTGAATCCACTCGATCCGCTCGGCCACCTGGTCGCTTGCCGCGAGAACCTCCAGGCCGATACCGGAAATGTTGAGCACGATCCCGGCCCGCAGCACGGGCAGCGCCAGCACACAGGCGGCGCACAGCCGCCCGGCCCCGTCTTCATGATCGGCGATTGTGTCTACGGCGGCCAGGAACCGCGCCCTGGCATCCTGACAGTCGCTATTCACTTAGCGGCCGATGCCGAGCTTTCACGTGGTGGACGATGTGCTCATCCTGTCACTTGTAGCGCACCTGCGTCGACCGGGCCGGAATCAATCAGCTCCGCAAGGTGATTCAGGCGAGTGCGCGACGCAGCGCGTCGGCTTCCTCCGCGCCCACCCGATTGACGAAGTGCAGTAGCGCGGCCCGCCGGTCGCCCCGGTCGGCGGCCTGATCCAGCGCGTCGACCATCAGGTCGGCCACCAGTTCCTCGCGTCCGTGGCTCGGCGCGTACTGATAGGCGCGGTTGTCGCGGATCTGAACGACCAGGGATTTGCAGGCAAGGCGCTGAAGCACTGTCATGACGGTGCTGTAGGCCAG
>JBFYOR010000076.1:0-4161 GCA_041303695.1 Mycobacterium sp.
CCGAACTCGCCGGCCTTCTCCCGCTTGAATTCCATTCCCAGCGAATGCTTTCCGGGAGCCAGCGGCGGCGAGACGAATTCCTGTTCCGGTTTGATGCCCAGGAAGTTGTAGACGTAGTGCAACCGGTTGTCCTTGATGAACAGGCTGTGTCCGCCGAACCGTGAGCCGTGCGCGAAGATCACACCCTCGGCCTCGGGTTGGACATCGACGTTCGCGACGATCTTGTAGGAGCGGCCCCGCACGTTTGCCGCCACGCCCTCGGGCACCGGAGCGGTGTCCGGGTAGTAGATGTAGCGGTCACGCGGCGGTTCGGCCTGTGGCCGCGCGTTGCCGAGTTGTTCCACCGCGGTGCGATCGTCAAGGGGCAGAACGAAATTGTTCTCGGCCTCCTCGAACCAGGCGTCGATGAGTTCCTTGAGCTTGTCCGGGTTCTGCTCGGCGAGGTCGGTGGACTCGGAGCGGTCCTCGGCGACGTTGTAGAGGGCCCACTTATCCTGGTCGAAGTTGCCCTTGCCGCTGATCGGGGCGTGCAGGGCGGCGGCTTTCCAGCCGTCCTGCCAGATCCCGCGGGTGCCCAGCATGGCGTAGTACTGGCGCTTCTTGGTGGTGGGAGCATCCGGGGTGGCCTCGAAGCTGTAGCGCATCGACACGCCGTTCATCGGATACTGCTTGATGCCCTTGTACTCCTCGGGCATCTGCAGTCCCGCCACATCGAGCACGGTGGTCGCGACGTCGGTGGCGTGGTGGTACTGATGGCGCACCTCGCCTCTGGCCTTGATGCCCTTCGGCCAGGAGATCACCATGGGATCGCAGGTTCCGCCGGCGAACTGCGCGTAGCGCTTGAACATCTGGAACGGCGTGGAAAACGCCACCGCCCACCCGGTCGGATAGTGGTTGTAGGTGTCCGGGCTGCCCAGGGTTTCCAGGTATTTCATGTTCTCCGACAGTTCGTCGGGATAGCCGTTGAAGAACTTGTTCTCGTTCACCGAGCCGTTGGGCGAACCCTCGCCGGAGGCCCCGTTGTCGGCGCAGTAGAAGACGATCGTGTTCTCCAACTGCCCGGTCTGCTCCAGGTACTCGACGATCCTGCCGACCTGGGCGTCGGTGTACTCGGAGAATCCCGCGAACACCTCCGCCATCCGGGAGAACAGCTTCTTCTCATCGGCGTTCAGCGAATTCCACGGCCGCACGGCGTCATTGGCCACCGCGACGTCCTCAGGAAGCGGATTGATCGGCGTCATCTTGGTGCCCGCCGGCATCACACCCTTCTCGACCATCCGGGGCAGCACCCAATCCCGGTAGGCCTCGTAGCCGTCGTCGAACTTGCCCTTGTACTTGTCGATGTACTCCTGCGGAGCCTGGTGCGGAGCGTGGTTGGCACCCGGGCAGAACCACATGTACCAGGGCTTCGACGGATTCGATGACTTCTGGTCGCGCAGCATCCGGATCGCCTGGTCGGCAAGGTCTTTCGACAGGTGATAGCCGTCCTCGGGTCCGTACTCCTGCTCGATGAACCGGTTGTCCTCCGCGAGGTCGGGGAACCACTGGTTGGTCTCCCCGCCCAGGAAGCCGTAGAACCGGTCGAAGCCCTTCTGCAGCGGCCATTCCGATTTGCTTCCGCCGCTGGAGACATCCTCCTCGGGCACGTTGTGGTTCTTGCCGATCCAGAAGGTGCTGTAGCCGTTGTCCTGCAGTACCTGCCCGATCGTCGCGCACTGCGCGGGCAGCCGGGCCGCCGCACCGGGGAACCCGTTGGAGCCCTCGGTGATCGCGGCGAATCGGTTGACGTGGTGATTGCGTCCGGTCAGAAAACATGACCGGGTCGGAGAACACAGGGCCGTGGTGTGCCACTGCGTGTACATCAGGCCGTTGTCGGCCAGACGCTGCATGACCGGCATCTCGATGCGCCCGCCGTACGGCGACCAGGCGGCCATCCCGGTGTCGTCGTAGAGCACCACCAAGACATTCGGCGCGCCCTCCGGGGCCTTCTTCAGCTCGAACGGTTTCCAGTCGGCCACCGAATCGCGGACATCGAGTTCGATCTTGCCGTCGAAGCCCTCGTTGATCCCGGTCCCGTAGCCCGGGGGGCCGTCGCCGCCCCCGCCGGCAGCACCCCCGTCACCGCCTTCCTTGGAACACCCCGCGGCGAACACCGACGCCGCCGCGACACCTGCGCCGGCGGCCATTCCGCCGAGCACCTTCCGCCGGGACAGCGTGCCGCGATTGTGTTGCTCGTCAGGTGTGGAACTTCCGTCGGCACCAGTCTCGGTCATGTCAGAGTCACTCTCCCGGTTTGCTGTCGTTGCTTGACGAGGTAACTTACTCGAGTTCCTGCAGACTTTCCTCGAGATAGTCGAGAAGGCGTTGCAGCTTCGGCACCGCCAGACGGCATCCCACCAGACCGAACTCGAGATGGTCGGCGTAACTCAGACAGGTGATGTTCAGCGCCTGGTTCTCGGTCGGGATTGAGATCGGATAGATGGCCTCGAGTTCGGCGCCGTTCCAGTGCAGGCGCTGCCGGGGGCCCGGGACGTTGGAGATCAGCACGTTATAGGGCGGCGGCGCCGAGGACGAACCGGGAATCCTGGTCAGCACCGCCGGTCCGATGGCGGTGAGAACACCCATCGCCGCCAACTGCAGGCCCGGCCGGTCGGCCATCACGGCTTTGGTGGCCCGCATCGATGAGGTGATCGCCTCCAGGCGGTCGTCCGGGTTCTCCAGATGGGTGGCCAGATTGCACAGCACAAAGGTGATCGCGTTGCCTTCGCCGCCACTGCCGCCGGCTCTGGAACTGGAACTGGAACTGCGCATCGACACCGGCACCGAGGCGATCAGCGGCTCGTCCGGCAGGGCGTCGTTGGCGATGAGGTAGCGGCGCAGGGCCCCGGCGCTCATCGCCAGCACCATGTCGTTGAGGGTGATGCCGCGGGCCTTCGCGACTGTGAGGACGCGGGCGATATCCCAGGACTGCGCGGCGACCCGGCGGGAACCGGTGATCGGCCTGTTGAGCATGCTCCGCGGCGCTTCGTACGGCAGCACCGCGGTCTGATCCTTGATGGCGGCCCGCCCGTACTCGTAGAGCATCGAACCCATCCCGCGGAAGCCCATCAGCGTGCGTCCGGCGTTGCGGAAGGTCTCCACGGGGTTGCCGGCCCGCCGCTTGGGCGCCCCCGGCGCCGGAGCGTCCTCACCCGGAGTCCACATCGGGGGCATCCCCCGGCTGTCCGGGTCGATGCTGCAGGACCGCAGCACCCGTCTGGTCAGACTGATGCCGTCGGCCAGCGCGTGATGGCATTTGGCGTAGGTCGCAAAGCGCCCGTCGTTGAGACCCTCGATCAGGTGGTACTCCCACAACGGGCGGTGCCGGTCGAGCAGACTGCCGTGCAATCGGGAGACCAGTTCCAGCAGTTCGCGCACCCGGCCCGGCCGCGGCAGCGCCGAGTGGCGCACGTGGTAGTCGATATCGACGTCGGCCTCGGTCTGCCACCAGAAATTACCGACCGACTCGACCGGATTGCGCGGCCGCCGGGCGAACATCGGCGCGACGTCGGTGTATTGCAGCAACTCGCGGTAAAGCTCGCCGACGTAGTCCTCACCCGCCCCGGCCGGGGTGTGGAAGAGCTGCAGGCCGCCGACATGCATCGGGTGCTCGCGCGCCTCCTGGATGAGGAAGGCCGAGTCCAGCGGTGCGATCATGCCCATCTTCGGGTTTGCCCTTCGCGTCGCTCGGCAGCCTGCTACAACAGGGTGTAGCGTGCCGGAGCCGCTGTCCTGGCTTTCGGCAAAAAAGAATGTTGGCAAATATTTTCAGACGGACCGTCGGTTGCCCAGCCGCTTCCAGGGAGTGAACATGAGACCGCAACTCACCGATACCCACCGCTCCGTTCTGCGCGCACTGGCCGACACCGTGGTCCCGTCGCTGCAACGTGACGAGGACCCCACCGGGTTCTGGGCGGCCAGCGGCAGCGACCTCGGCGCCGACGCCGCCGTCGCGCAGGTGCTCGACGGACTGCCCGATCACCAGCGAACCGGTCTGCTCAGCCTGCTCGACGGGCTGCACGTGCTGGGGTTCGCCACCGGATCGCTGCGATCGCGGGAACAACTGCTGCGCAACGTCGCCCTGATGGGCGCCGCACCGGCCGCCGGGATGAACGCGCTGAC
>JBFYOR010000077.1:0-2736 GCA_041303695.1 Mycobacterium sp.
CCCAGGAATTCGGCCCCGGGCCGCCGTCCGCGGCGAACCTGGAGATCGCCATGGACATGGGTAAGTACGTCGAGAGTTTCAGCTGGAAAGGCGACCCGCCCCGATGAACCTCCGCCGCCCGCTCACCGCACTGATCACCCTAATCGCGACAGTCGCCACCGGTTGCGCCGCACCGGATTCCGGCCGCGGGGCAACGATCACCGTGTATAGCTCGAGTGGCCTGTCCGATTGGTACCGACCGCAGTTCGAGAAGTTCACCGCGGAGACCGGCATCGGGGTGACTCTCTTCGAGGCCGGCTCCGGAGAACTGGTCTCCCGAGTGAACTCCCGCGCGGTGTGGGAGGGCTTGGACGGTGCGGAATCCGTCCCACCGGCCGACCTGCTGATCACCCTTCCACCGTTCATGCAGAAGGCGGCTAAAGCCGGAGTCCTACAGTCCGGCGGTGCCGACACCACCGGCATCTCCCCGGAACTGGTCGATACGGCGGGCCTATTCGTTCCGGTCGCCTTGACCGCGTTGTGTTTCATCGCCAATCCCAGCGTCACCCCGATGCCCGCCACATGGGACGACCTGCTGCGGCCGGAACTGAAAGGCAAGCTGCAGTATTCGACCCCGGGCGAGGCGGGCGACGGAACGGCGCTGCTGCTGTTGCTGCAACACCTGATGGGCAAGCGGGACGCCCTGGATTTCCTGGCCCAACTGCAGTCCAACAACGTGGGCCCGGCCTCATCGACCGCGGTATTGGGACCCAAAGTCGCCCGCGGCGAGCTACTGGTCGCCAACGGAGACCTGCAAATGAACCTCGCGGCCATCAAGAACGACAAGTCGAGATTCGACATCTTCTTCCCGGCAATGCCCAACGGCACCCGGACCAGTATCTCGCTGCCCTATCTCGCGGGCGTCACGACCCTGACCACACGGCCGGACGAGGCCAGGAGGTTGCTTGCCCTGCTGCTGTCCGACGAAGCCCAGCGGGCGTTGCACTCGGAGGTCGCCGGTATCCCGGTGCGGGAATCGATCGCCCGGGAGACCGCCCAGGACACCGATGCGCTCAGTCCGGCCGCATTTCTCACCGGTGTCACGATGTGGGCTCCCGATTGGTACACCGTTCTCACCGAACTCGACGCCGACCTCGAGGCCTATCGGGTGGCGGTCGGGTAAACAGTCGCTATCGGCCGGACGTACTGGGTTCCGGAATCGGCGGATAACGGCGGCGGAGACGGCGCGACGTCCGCGACGATGCCCGGGCCGCGGCTCCGCACGCCGAGCAGAACGGCAGGTCGGGGACCACCCGCTCACAATGCACGCAGAGCACCGGTTCACCGGTGGCCGGATCCGGCACCTCGGTCAGCAGGGCGATCTGAACGGCGCACCGCACCAGCAACAGTGCCAGCATCGCCAAGCCCAGTTTCACCGCGATGTCCACCGGGCGAGGCAATCCCAAGGCGTCGACCGCCCACACCGCGAAATACAGCGGCGCGCCCAGCACGGTGCACACTGTCAAGGCCCGACGGGCCCGCTTCGGATCGCGGCCGGGGCGACGGTCCGGGGTGAACCACAGACTCAGTCCCACCAAGCCCCCGGCAGCGGTCGTGACGATGGGGCTGACTATTCCGTAGGTGATCGAGTCCTTCAGCATCCGGCCTGCGCTGTGTTCCTCGATCAGCCCCTCGACGAACTGCGGCGCCACCACGGTGGTGGTGGCGGCCACCAGGTACCAGAGGGCCCCGAACGAACCGACGACGAACCCGTCCAGCGACTCCCGCACCGGCATGGGCATCGGAATCAGCCGGGTGAGGACCGCGGGCATCATCATCAGCACGGCGCCGCCCGCGGTGATCAGTAGTCCGGCGTTGAGCACCCCCGTCAGCATCAGGCCCGAACCCGTCGACACCCCGTAGGAACCAGCGAGAATCCGGCCGGCCACCAGCCACCAACTCACGCCTAACACAACGCCGAGCAGGGCCGCGACCGCCAAAATACGCGCCGGGATGTCCCGAAACACATCGGTCTGCCAGACATAGATCAGAAACAGCAGCGGCCAGCCGAGGGTCGCGGTGACCCCTAGAGGGCCGTTCAACCGGGCCAGCGCCAACCCGATGATGGCGACCAGCACCCCGATCAGGCCCATCCGGAAGGGCTTGCGCATCCGCCCCGGGACCCGGGGCAGGTACGTGCTACTGATCCTGGGCATCCAGACCGGCTCACGGTGAGCGGTGGCATACACCGAGGGCCGCAGCAGAGTACGCCAGGCCCTGCTCGACGCATCTGCCTCAGCACCGCAGCTGCCGCAAAAGGCACCCGCCGGAACCGTCTGATGACAGATCCGACACAGCCGGGTTGCCACTTCGCCGCTGACGGTCATCCCGGGGGCCACGCTATACCGCGGAACGGACCCCCGGATGACCTTCGTGTGCTGGCATCCGCCTCGCCGGGGGGCGGGGCGGCGCTACAGCAGCGACGCCGGCGGGTTGAAGCGGTCACCATACTTGGCAGCCAGTTCCTTGGCGCGGGCCACGAACGCCGCCTTGCCACCGGGGTAGCCGGTGATGAACTGCGCGGCGCCACCGGTCCACGGCGGGAATCCGATACCCATGATGGAGCCGATGTTGGCATCCGCAGTGGTGGTGATCACGCCCTCGTCGAAGCACTTCTGGGTTTCCAGCGCCTCGGCGAACAGCATCCGGTCGATCATGTCCTGCAGCGGGGGCTTCGAGGTGCCCGACTTGAACTGC
>JBFYOR010000078.1:0-6060 GCA_041303695.1 Mycobacterium sp.
AGGTTGCGGACGTTACCGACCTTGCCCACCTCAAGGTGGCCGCACACAGCGCGGTCGAGACGTTCGGCGCCATCGACGTGCTGGTCAACAATGCCGGCGTGATGCCGCTGTCCTATTTCGCCGATCACGAACGGGCCTGGCAGCGCTGGCATCAGGCCATCGACATCAATATCAAGGGTGTGGTCAACGGCATCGCCGCGGTCTACGACCAGATGATCGCCCAGGGCCGCGGACAGGTGGTCAACATCTCCTCGATCTACGGCAACGGCGGCATCGCCGGCGCCGGGGTCTACAGCGCCACCAAGGCCGCGGTCACCGCCATCTCGGATGCCCTGCGGGTGGAGACCCAGGGCCGGATCAAGGTCACCACGGTCAAGCCCACCGGGGTGTTCGGCACCAACCTGGCCGGCGGCATCGTCAACCAGACCGCGATCATGGACCTGGCTGGGCAGAACGGGCCGCAGTTCGCCGAGAACCTGGCCGACCTGATGTCCGGGTCGCTGCGGCCCGAGCAGACCGACGTCGACTCGGTGCAGTACTGGCTGATCACCCCCGACGACCTGGCTGACGCCGTGGTCCACGTGATCGATCAGCCGTGGGGTATCAACCTGTCCGACGTGACGGTGCGAGCCAGTGGCGAGAACTACATCCGCTGAGCGTCGACCACCGGTCTAGTTGATCGGGGCGTTGAGCCAGCGCAGGTCATCGATGATCCCGCGGGCGGCAACCAGGCCCTGGCCGGTCTGCCACACCTCGTTGTTGACGACGAACACCCGGTTGTCGCGGTTGGCCGAAAGCCGGCGCCAGGCCTCGCTCTCCAGCAACCCTGGTGCACGGTCCTTGGCTGCCGCGGACGCGAACGACAGGTAGACGATATCGCCGTCGGCAGCGGAGAAGTCGGCCTCAGTCAGGTCGATCTCCAGAAAGGGCTTGTCGGTAAACCGTTGCGCGGCAGGGCGATCCACGCCCACCGCCGCCAGCACACTGGCCGGGAAGTTGTCGGCTCCCCACACCCGCAGGGTCGAGTCGGTGAGCTGAACCACCGAAGCCTGGAAGTGGGTGGCGTCATTGGCGGCGCCGGCCTTCGTCGCCTGCTCGGTGAACCCGCCGATCAGCTCGTCGGCAGCCCGGGCCCGGCCGGTCGCCGCAGCCACCAGGCGCAGGTTGTCCTGCCAGCGGGCACCGGGAGCTTCGGTGAACACCGTGGGTGCGATCGCCGCCAGCGCGGGGTAGGACTCCGGCGTCAGCGACCGCGACCCGAGGATCAGGTCCGGCCGCGTCGCCGCGATCGCCGCGAGGTCCGGCGCGCTCCGGCTGCCCGCCCCGGGCACGTCGCGCACAACGGTGCCCAGATACGACGGCTGAGCCGACGCCCCGTCGGGCAGCGCGGCGGCCACGATCCGGGCCTGCAGGCCCAACGCGCACAGCGCGTCGAGTTCGTCGCCGGCCAGCGCCACGATGCGTTGCGGATCGGGCACGACGGCGCTCTCCCCGGTGGCGTGCCGCAGCGGCCCGGGCGGCGGTCCGTCCAACGCCGCAGGCGCGGCCGCACAGGACTCGTCGGGACGGCGCTGATTACCCAGCACACCCGCCGAGGCGATCTTGGTGGTGCTCGTCACGACGGTGCTCGTGGGAGCCGCGGGGGAAGGCTCCGGCGATCCCGAGCATCCGGCGGCCACCAGGGCGGCTACGGCCAGGGCGGCGACACCCGGGCGCACAGCTGTGAACAGCACCACGCGACGGTAACACCCGGTGCCCGCAAACTACCGCTGACCTGGCCTTCGACCCGGCCGGCGCAGACCCGCGACGCGAAATACGACAGAATGTAGGACCAACGGCGCGCAGGGGCTGGTTTGGCGATAGGATTCGGCTTAGATTTCTTGGGACGCGCCCAATGGATGGTTGGAGGATCTTGTGACAGCCGTAGTGCCCCCCCGCGGACAACTAGAGGCCAGTCGTCCCTTCCCGGCCCGCACCGGGCCTAAGGGCAACCTGATCTACAAGCTCATCACCACCACCGATCACAAGCTGATCGGCATCATGTACGTGGTCGCCTGCTTCATCTTCTTCGCCCTCGGTGGCTTGATGGCGCTGTTCATCCGCGCCGAGCTCACCGTGCCGGGTCTGCAGTTCCTGTCCAACGAGCAGTACAACCAGCTGTTCACCATGCATGGCACGGCCATGCTGCTGTTCTACGCCACCCCGATCGTGTTCGGGTTCGCCAACCTGGTGCTTCCGCTGCAGATCGGCGCCCCCGACGTCGCGTTCCCGCGGCTCAACGCGCTCTCGTTCTGGCTCTTCGTCTTTGGCGCCCTGATCGCGCTGGGCGGCTTCATCACTCCGGGCGGTGCCGCCGACTTCGGATGGACCGCTTACGTCCCGCTATCGGACGCGATCCACTCCCCGGGCGCCGGCGGTGATCTGTGGATCCTCGGCCTTGCGGTAGGCGGCCTGGGCACCATCCTCGGCGCGGTCAACATGATCACCACCGTGGTCTGCATGCGCTGCCCCGGCATGACGATGTTCCGGATGTCGATCTTCACCTGGAACATCTTCATCACCTCGATCCTGGTGATTCTGATCTTCCCGCTGCTGACCGCGGCGCTGTTCGCACTGGCCGCCGACCGGCGTCTGGGTGCGCACATCTATGACCCGGCCAACGGCGGACTCATGCTGTTCCAGCATCTGTTCTGGTACTTCGGCCACCCGGAGGTGTACGTCATCGCGCTGCCGTTCTTCGGCATCGTCTCCGAGGTCTTCCCGGTCTTCGCCCGCAAGCCGATCTTCGGCTACTCCACGCTGGTGTACGCCACCATCTCCATCGCCGCGCTGTCGATGGCGGTGTGGGCGCACCACATGTACGTGACGGGCGCGGTTCTGCTGCCGTTCTTCTCGTTCATGACCTTCCTGATCGCGGTGCCCACCGGTATCAAGTTCTTCAACTGGATCGGCACGATGTGGAAGGGACAGTTGACGTTCGAGACGCCGATGCTGTTCGCCTTCGGCTTCCTGGTGACCTTCCTGTGCGGCGGCCTGTCCGGCGTGCTGCTGGCCAGCCCGCCGCTGGACTTCCACGTGTCGGACACCTATTTCGTGGTCGCGCACTTCCACTACGTGCTGTTCGGCGTGATCGTGTTCGCCACCTACGCCGGGGTGTACTTCTGGTTCCCGAAGATGACCGGTCGTCTGATGGACGAGCGGCTGGGCAAGCTGCACTTCTGGCTGACCATGATCGGTTTCAACCTGGCCTTCCTGGTCCAGCACTGGGTGGGCAACGAAGGCATGCCGCGCCGCTACGCCGACTACCTGCCCACCGACGGGTTCACCGCTCTGAACATCGTCTCCAGCATCGGTGCGGCCATCCTCGGCGTCTCGATGCTGCCGTTCTTCTGGAATGTCGTGAAGAGCTGGCGCTACGGCGAGGTCGTCACCGTCGACGACCCGTGGGGCCATGGCAACTCGCTGGAGTGGGCGACCTCCTGCCCGCCCCCGCGGCACAACTTCACCGAGCTTCCCAATATCCGTTCGGAGCGCCCGGCCTTCGAGTTGCACTACCCGCACATGATCGAGCGGATGCGTACTGAGGCCCATGTCGGGCGGTCGCACGATTCGGACAAGCGTCCGTTGGCGGCGGCTGTCGGCTTCGACGCGTCGAAGAAGGCGGAGTTCGAGAAGGCCAAGCGGCCCAGCTCGCCCAGAATCGTCATCGACCCGGACCGCGACGTCTAGGGGTTGTCCCGGCTCTCGCTGCGTGCCGCATGACCAATCCCAGGGTGTCGGTGCTGATCACCGTCTCCGGGGTCGACAGGCCGGGCGTCACCTCGGCGCTGTTCGAGGTGTTGTCGCGCTACCAGGTCGACCTCCTCAATGTCGAGCAGGTCGTGATCCGCGACCGCCTGACCCTCGGCGTCCTGGTATCGGGCCGCGCCGATGTGGCAGACGGTGCCGCACTGTGTGCTGACGTCACCGGTGCCATCCGGCGGTTGGGTCTGGACGTCACCATCGAGCGCAGCGATGATGTGCCGATCATCGTCGAGCCCTCGACCCATACGATCGTCGTCCTCGGCCGGCCCATCACGGCGGCGGCGTTCGGTGCGGTGGCCCGCGAGGCCGCCGCACTCGGGGTCAACATCGACGTCATCCGCGGCGTCTCCGACTACCCGGTGACCGGACTGGAACTGCGCGTCTCAGCCCCGCCCGATGTGGGGGTGGAACTTCAGGCCAGCCTGGCCAGGGTCGGCGCCCAGCAGGGCATCGACGTCGCCGTGGAGCGCTACAGCCTGGAGCGGCGCAACAAGCGGCTGATCGTGTTCGACGTCGATTCCACGCTGATCCAGGGCGAGGTGATCGAGATGCTGGCCGAGCGGGCCGGGGCCGGAGCGGCGGTGGCCGCCATCACCGACGCGGCCATGCGCGGGGAGATCGACTTCGCCGAGTCGCTGCACCAGCGGGTGGCGACCCTGGCCGGGCTGCCTGCCGAGGTTCTCGACGAGGTCGCCGATCAGGTCGAGCTGACCCCGGGTGCCCGAACGACGATCCGGACGTTGCGGCGGTTGGGTTTTCACTGCGGTGTGGTCTCCGGTGGCTTCCGGCAGGTGATCGAGCCGCTGGCGCACGAGCTGATGCTCGACTTCGTCGCCGCCAACGAGCTGGAAATCGTCGACGGACACCTGACCGGTCGGGTGGTGGGCCAGGTCGTCGACCGCGCCGGCAAGGCCAAGGCGCTGCGCGACTTCGCGAACCAGGCCGGGGTGCCGATGGAGCAGACGGTGGCAGTCGGCGACGGCGCCAACGATATCGACATGCTCAACGCGGCCGGGCTCGGTGTGGCGTTCAACGCCAAGCCGGCACTGCGGGAGGTCGCCGACGCCTCGCTGAGCCATCCCTACCTGGACACCGTGTTGTTCATCCTCGGGGTCACCCGGGCCGAGATCGAGGCCGCCGACGCCACGGACGGTGTGGTGCGCAGGGTCGACATCCCGGCGGGGTAGACCGAGAAAGCCGGGGAACGTGGGATGCGGCACGATGAGCGGGTGACCGACGTGGCGAATGAGGACCTGCTGATCGACTTCCGGCGCGTCACGCTGCGCCGCGGCGGCCGGGTACTGGTCGGTCCGGTCGACTGGCAGGTCGAACTCGACGAGCGTTGGGTGGTGATCGGCCCCAACGGTGCCGGCAAGACCTCCCTGCTGCGGATGGCCGCGGCCATGGAGTACCCGTCCAGCGGTACGGCGACCGTGCTGGGGGAGCGACTGGGCCGGGTCGACATGGCCGAGCTGCGCCAGCGCGTCGGTTTGAGCAGTTCGGCTCTGGCACAGCGGATTCCGGACGACGAAGTGGTACGGGACCTGGTGGTGTCGGCCGGCTACGCCGTTCTCGGTCGGTGGCGCGAGACTTACGACGAGGTGGACACCAACCGGGCTCTGGACACCCTGGAGAGCGTGGGAGCCGAGCATCTCGCCGATCGGACCTACGGCACGCTCTCTGAGGGCGAACGCAAGCGGGTGCTGATCGCCCGGTCGCTGATGACCGACCCGGAACTGCTGCTGCTCGACGAACCCGCCGCCGGCCTGGACCTCGGCGGTCGGGAGGAGTTGGTGGCACGGCTGGCCGATCTGGCCGCCGACCCGGATTCGCCGGCGCTGGTGCTGGTGACCCACCACGTCGAGGAGATCCCGCCAGGGATCAGCCACTGCCTGATCCTGGCCGAGGGCCACGTGGTGGTGGCGGGTCTGCTGGCTGACGTCATGACCGCCGACAATCTGTCCGCGGCCTTCGGCCAGTCCATCGCGGTGGACACCATCGACGGCCGGTATTTCGCTCGCCGCGCGCGCAGTCGCGCCGCCCATCGGAGGCGTCAATGAGTATGAGCCAGAACCCCGAACCGGTTGCGGTGCGCCCGGCGGCCACCGTGATGCTGGTCCGCGACAGCGCAGCGCCACCGTCGACTCGGCCTGCCGGGATTGAGGTGTTCCTGATGCGCCGGCACGGCGCGATGGAATTCGCCGCCGGGATGACGGTGTTCCCCGGCGGGGGAGTGGACGACCGGGACCGCGACGC
>JBFYOR010000079.1:0-4419 GCA_041303695.1 Mycobacterium sp.
CCCGTGACCGTGGCGTCCCCGGGCGGTCCCCCGGGCGTGGAGCCGACGGCGGAGTGGCCGCGTGCCACGGTGTCGCCGCGACCACTGGCCGCGGACCTGCGCAGCGCTGATGACCGTGACCTGCCCAGCCGCACCGACGTCCTGGGTGCCGCCCTGTCCGGGGTCGTCGGCGGACCGGTGGGTCGTCACGCCCTGCTGGGCCGGACCCGGCTGCTCACCCCGTTGCGGGTCATGTTCGTCATCGCCCTGGTGTTCCTGGCGCTGGGATGGTCGACGAAGGCGGCCTGCCTGCAGACCGTCGGCACCGGCGCACCCGACCAGAAGGTGGCCAACTGGGAGAATCAGCGCGCCTACTACGAACTCTGCTACTCCGACACGGTGCCCCTCTATGGCGCGGAGTTGTTGAGCCAGGGCAAGTTTCCGTACAAGTCCAGTTGGCTGGAACTGGACTCGCAGGGTAAACCGCAGCAGCAGTACGACGGCAGCCCCGCAGTGCGCTACATGGAGTATCCGGTGCTGACCGGGCTCTACCAGTACGTCTCGATGTCGCTGGCCAAGACCTACACCGCCGTGGCGAAGGCGACCCGGCTGCCGGTGCTCAACGGCGTGGCCGAGGTGGTGATGTTCTTCAACATCGCCGCCTTCGGATTGGCGCTGGCCTGGCTGGCGACCGTGTGGGCCACCGCGATGCTGGCCGGCCGCCGGATCTGGGACGCCGCACTGGTGGCCGCCTCCCCGATCCTGATCTTCCAGATCTTCACCAATTTCGACGCCCTGGCAACGGCATTGGCGATCGGCGGACTGCTGGCCTGGGCGCGGCGCCGGCCCGGCCTGGCGGGCATGCTGATCGGCCTCGGGGTGGCGGCCAAGCTGTATCCGGCGCTGTTCCTGCTGCCCCTGCTGGTGCTGGGCGTGCGGACCGGCCGCCTGGCCGATGCGGTGCGCACCGCGGTGGTCGCCGCCCTCACCTGGCTGGCGGTCAACCTGCCGGTGATGCTGCTCTACCCCCGCGGCTGGTCGGAGTTCTACCGGCTCAACACCAGACGAACCCAGGACATGGACTCGCTGTTCAACGTCATCAAGTCCTTCACCGGCTGGCCCGGCCTGGATCCGAATCTCGGCTTCTGGCAGCCGCCGGTCGTGCTCAATGCCGTCGTCGCCGTCTTGTTCCTGTTGTGTTGTGCAGCAATCGCTTACGTCGGTCTGACCGCTCCGCAGCGGCCGCGGGTGGCCCAGCTCGCCTTCCTGGTGGTCGCGGCTTTCCTGTTGGTCAACAAGGTGTGGAGTCCGCAGTTCTCGCTGTGGCTGGTGCCGCTGGCGGTGCTGGCCCTGCCGCACCGGCGGGTGCTGCTGGCCTGGATGACCGTCGACGCCCTGGTGTGGGTGCCACGGATGTTGTACCTCTACGGCGAGCAGAACAAAGGCCTTCCCGAACAGTGGTTCACCGCAACGGTTCTGCTGCGCGATGTGGCGGTGGTGGGTCTCGTCGTGCTGGTCGTCCGCCAGATCTACCGTCCGGAGCAGGACCTGGTGCGCATGGGTGGCCGGCTCGACGACCCGGCCGGAGGGGTGTTCGACGGCGCCCCGGACGCGTTCCCGCAGTGGTGGCCGCAAAAACTGCGTCCCCGGCATCGGCAGGAGGTGTGGCATGCAGGTCGCCATCGCGCTGTTTCCGCGTAACACGGCGCTGGATTCGATCGGGCCCTACGAGGTCCTGCAGCGGGTGCCGAGTATCGACGTGGTGTTCGTCGGGCATGCCCGCGGTGAGGTCCGGACCGACAACGGGATGCTCGGCCTGAGCGTCGACGCCACCTTCGACGAGGTGACCGAACCCGATGTGCTGCTGGTGCCCGGCGGGGTCGGCACCCGCACCCTGCTGCGCGACGAGGCGTTGCTCGACTGGGTGCGGGAGGTGCACCGCCACACGCTGTTCACCACCTCGGTGTGCACCGGAAGCCTGGTGCTGGGCGCCGCCGGTCTGCTCGACGGTCTGACTGCGACGACGCACTGGGCCGCCCAGGACATCCTCGGTTCGCTGGGCGCGGTGTACACGCCGGCGCGCGTCGTCGAGCACCTGCCGCAGCGGATCATCACCGCCGCCGGGGTCTCCAGCGGGATCGACATGGCGCTGCGACTGGTCGAACTGCTCGTCGACCGCCAGGCCGCGCAGGCCTGCCAGCTGATGATCGAGTACGACCCGCAGCCGCCGTTCGACTCCGGGAGCCTGGGCAAGGCCGCCGAGGCCACCCGCCTGCTGGCGCTGGAGTACTTCAGCCAGCGGGACTGATTTCGCTGATCAGGGGCACCTGCGGTAACCTGAGCCGGTTGCCGACGCAGGCGACCCTCCTGCCACGGAATCCGCCGTGGCCGCAAACGACCATAGGAGGTGATGAGGTTTCCATGCGTCCCTACGAAATCATGGTCATTCTCGACCCCACTCTTGACGAGCGCACCGTTGCACCCTCGCTGGACACGTTTCTCAACGTGATCCGCAGCGACGGCGGAACGGTCGACAAAGTCGACATCTGGGGCCGCAGACGGCTGGCCTACGAGATCGCCAAGCACGCCGAGGGCATCTACGCCGTCGTCGACGTCAAGGCGGAGCCCGCCACCGTGTCCGAGCTCGACCGTCAGCTCAACCTGAACGAGTCGGTGCTGCGGACCAAGGTCATGCGGACCGACAAGCACTGAGCTCCAGCATCGGTGGATAACGTCCGCGCGCTGTCGTAGTCCCTACGTAGGCTCCGGAACATCCACCCCGCCAAATCCCCAGGAGGACCTTGTGGCCGGTGACACGATCATCACCGTCGTCGGAAACCTGACCGCCGACCCCGAACTTCGGTTCACCCCGTCCGGCGCGGCCGTCGCCAACTTCACAGTGGCGTCGACCCCGCGGATCTTCGACCGTCAGAGCAGTGAGTGGAAGGACGGCGAAGCGCTGTTCCTGCGCTGCAGCATCTGGCGCGAGGCTGCTGAGAACGTCGCCGAGAGCCTCACCCGCGGCGCGCGGGTGATTGTGACCGGCCGGCTCAAGCAGCGGTCCTTCGAGACCAAAGAGGGCGAGAAGCGCACCGTCATGGAGGTCGAGGTCGAAGAGATCGGCCCGTCCCTGAAGTACGCCACCGCCAAGGTCAACAAGGCCAGCCGCGGCGGCGGCGGGGGCGGTTTCGGCGGCGGCGCACCCGGGGGCGGCGGCGGATCACGCCCGGCGGCCGCAGCGTCGAACGAAGACCCGTGGGGCAGTGCGCCCGCGTCGGGATCCTTCGGCGGCAGTGACGACGAACCACCCTTCTGATCAACCCGCGCGCCAGTCGCGCACACCCTTGAGAACGAAAGTGATTGACACATGAAAGCCAAGCCCACCAAGCGGCGTCCCGCACCGGACAAGCCGATCAAGACCCGCAAGTGCGTGTTCTGCTCCAAGAAGGGCAAGTTGCAGACCATCGACTACAAGGACACCGCACTGCTGCGTACCTACATCAGCGAGCGCGGCAAGATCCGCGCCCGCCGGGTCACCGGCAACTGCGTGCAGCATCAGCGGGACATCGCCATCGCCGTCAAGAACTCGCGCGAGGTCGCCTTGCTGCCGTTCACGTCGGCGACGCGCTAGAAACGGAGCACACACCAATGAAGCTGATTCTCACCGCTGAGGTGGACCACCTCGGAGCGGCCGGCGACACCGTTGAGGTCAAGGACGGGTACGGACGCAACTATCTGCTGCCCCGTGGGCTGGCCATCGCGGCCACCCGTGGCGCCCAGAAGCAGGCCGACGACATCCGCCGGTCCCGCGAGGCCAAGACCGTGCGGGACCGCGAGCACGCCGAGGAGATCAAGGCCGCCATCGCGGCGCTGGGCCCGATCGCGCTGGCGGTGAAGGTCGCCGGTGATTCGGGCAAGCTGTTCGGTTCGGTGACCGCCAACGACATCGTCGCGGCGATCAAGAAGGCCGGCGGCCCGAACATCGACAAGCGGTCGGTGCATCTGCCCAAGGCGCATATCAAGGAGACCGGTGCCCACACCGTCGCGGTGCACCTGCACCCGGAGGTCGACGTCACCGTCGCTCTCGACGTGGCGGCTGCCCGGGCCTAGACCCGAACCATCGACGAATCCCCGGCACTGGCCCCTCTGGGCCGGTCCGGGGATTTTTCGTCCGGCGAACTCGCCGGGCCGGCCGGTCACAGTTAACGTAACCCCGCGTTAACTGCTTGAACAGGCAATAGCAATACAACACGCCCGAAAAGGCAACATGACCCGACACGCCGACAAACTTCCCATCCACAGTCTCCCGGACCCTTACTCAGCGGTTTACGTGGAAAAACGCCCGTCAAAATCACCGTCATCCACAGGTTCTCCCCAAGCCGCCAACACAGTTGTGGGCAGTTTCCACAGGCCGCTAACAGGTTGATGAACAGGCTCGGT
>JBFYOR010000080.1:0-7442 GCA_041303695.1 Mycobacterium sp.
CGCGGCGGTGACGGTACCGCTGGCGTTCGCGACCATGGTCGCCGTCAGCCGGCTCACCCGCACATCCACAACGGCGGACGTGTCAAGGATCTTCGCCCGGATCTACATTCCGCAACTGCTCATGACCGGCCGGTCCGACGCCGCGGTTCTGCTGCTGCCGGACTCGATCGGCGGATTGCCGGGCCAGCTGATCGCGGCCCTGGTCGCCGCCGGTGCGTTCGCGGCATTCCTCGCGACGTCCTCGGGGCTGCTGGTGAGTTTCGCGGGCGCGGTGTCGACAGACCTGCTGCGCGGCCGGGTCCGCGATTTCCGGTTGGCCGCCCTGGCCGGCGGCGTGATCCCGATCCCGCTGGCACTGGCCGCCTCATCCTTCGAACTGTCCCGCGGCGTCGGACTGGTGTTCGCGGTCGCGGCCTCGACGCTGTGCCCGTTGCTGGTGCTGGGCATCTGGTGGCGCGGCCTGACCGCCGCCGGGGCGGTGTCCGGGCTTGCCGTCGGTGCGGTCTCCACGGCGGTGGCCACCCTGCTGGCCGTGACCGGCGCGGTGGACGACGACGCCCTGGGCGGATGGCCGGCGGTAGTGGTGGGCTATCCCGCGGCGGTGACGGTACCGCTGGCGTTCGCGACCATGGTCGCCGTCAGCCGGCTCACCCGCACATCCACAACGGCGGACGTTTCAAGGATCTTCGCCCGGATGCACCTGCCGGAACGGCTCGGCATGGGCGTCGAGCGGGTCCCGCGCGGCTGACCGCTCGCCGCCACCGAGCAACCGCTCACCGCAGGCTGGTTGCTGTTCGCCCGATCGGGCTAGGGATGTGACACAGCTCTCAATACGCTCGTCGCTGGATCGGTTATCAATCGAGGTAGGAGCTATGTGTGGCCACCACTGACGTCGAATCCCCCGGGGTAACTCCCAGCGGGGCGCAGTATCTGGCGGTTCAAGCCAGTCCCGAGTTCCAGGATCTGCGTCGAACGCTGCGTCGCTTCGTCTTCCCGACGACGGTGTTCTTCCTGATCTGGTACGCCAGCTACGTGCTCCTGGGCGCCTTCGCCGTTGACTTCATGGCCACCAAGGTATGGGGCAACGTCAATGTCGGCCTGCTGCTCGGCCTGGGCCAGTTCCTGACGACGTTCCTGATCACCGGTCTGTACATCCGGTTCGCCAACCGTGAACTCGACCCGAAGGCCGCAGCGCTGCGCACCGAGATGCATTGGGTCGAGCAGTGAACCGGGTCACCGTGCTGGCCGCCGGGCAACTCGGCAATCCGGCCGTCAACATCGGCATCTTCGTCGCCTTCGTCATCGTCACGTTGGCCATCGTCATCCGGGTCAGCCGCCGTAACACCAACGCCGCCGAATACTTCACCGGCGGACACGCGTTCACCGGCCGGCAGAACGGCATCGCGATCGCCGGTGACTATCTGTCCGCCGCGAGCTTCCTGGGCATCGCCGGGGCGATCGCGGTCTACGGCTACGACGGCTTCCTCTACTCGATCGGCTTCCTGGTGGCCTGGCTGGTGGCACTGCTGCTGGTGGCCGAATTGCTTCGCAACACCGGCAAATTCACCATGGCCGACGTGTTGAGCTTCCGGCTCAAGCAGAAGCCGGTCCGGTTGGCGGCAGCCATCTCGACGATGACGGTGTCGCTGTTCTACCTGCTGGCCCAGATGGCCGGCGCCGGCGGACTGGTCGCACTGCTGCTCGATATCAACAGCCGCTTCGCCCAGTCCGTCGTCATCGCCATCGTCGGCGTGTTGATGATGGTCTACGTCCTGATCGGCGGGATGGCCGGCACCACCTGGGTGCAGATCATCAAGGCCGTCCTGCTCATCGCCGGTGCGGGTTTCATGACGGTTCTGGTGCTGGTCAAGTTCGGCATGAACATCTCCGAGATGCTGGGATCTGCGCAGGAGATGGTGCGCGAGGCCACCACCAAGGGAGTGGCCGAGCGTGATGTGCTGGCACCGGGTGCGCAGTACGGCGCCTCGACGACCTCCAAGATCAACCTGCTGTCGCTGGGCATCGCTCTGGTGCTGGGTACCGCCGGACTGCCGCACGTGCTGATGCGGTTCTACACGGTGCCCACCGCCCGGGAAGCCCGCCGTTCGGTGGTCTGGGCGATCGGCCTGATCGGCGCCTTCTACCTGTTCACCCTCATCCTCGGCTACGGCGCCGCGGCACTGGTCGGGCCGGACACCATCCTGCAAGCCCCCGGCGGGCAGAACTCTGCGGCCCCGCTGCTGGCATTCGAACTGGGCGGCACGATTCTGCTCGGGGTGATCTCGGCGGTGGCCTTCGCGACGATCCTGGCGGTGGTGGCCGGGCTGACCATCACCGCGTCGGCCTCCTTCGCTCACGACGTCTACGCCAGCGTGCTCAAGAGCCACAAGGTCACCGAGGACGAGCAGGTGCGGGTCTCGAGGATCACCGCGGTGGTGCTGGGGGTCCTGGCGATCGGCCTGGGCATCCTGGCCAACGGCCAGAACGTCGCGTTCCTGGTGGCACTGGCGTTCGCAGTGGCCGCCTCGGCCAACCTTCCGACCATCGTCTATTCCCTGTACTGGCGACGGTTCAACACCCGCGGGGCGCTGTGGAGCATGTACGGCGGTCTGATCAGCTGCATCGTGCTGATCGTGTTCTCACCGGCGGTGTCCGGGTCGAAGACGGCGATGCTTCCGGGCTCGGACTTCCAGTGGTTCCCGCTGTCCAACCCGGGCATCGTCTCGATCCCGCTGGCGTTCATCCTCGGCATCGTGGGAACGCTGACGTCGCGCGACACCGGCGATCCGGAGCTCAACGCGGAGATGGAAGTTCGGTCGCTGACCGGCGTGGGTGCGGAGAAGGCCACCCACCACTGAGCAGACGGCTGGCCGGCCGCCTTCCCGGCGGCCGGTCAGCCGCTCTTGCGCCGGAACTCGCGGCGACCGCCGCCGATCGGACCTTGGGTCTTGGACTGGTTGCCGGCACCCTCGGCGCGCGCGGCCGCGCCGGCGGCCTTGGCCGCCTTGCGCTCCAGCGCCTCGCGGAACTTGCGCTTGGTCTCGTCCTGGGACTCGTCCCGCGATTCGGGCTCTGAATTGGCCATGCTGGCAGGTTAGCCCAGCCGTCAGGCCAGCTCAGCGCAGGCCCGGCGGCATCCCGTACAGGTGGCTGACCGGAAGTCGCAGCAATACCCGACGGTCGATGACCATCGCCTGCCGGTAGTCGTCCCAGTCCGGATGCTCGCCGGCCACGTTGCGGTACAGGGTGATCAGTGCCTCGACGGTGTCATCGTCGGGGGCGGCAGCCGGGGCGCTCAGGACCGCGTCGCCCTCGGCGACCGCGTAGGACCAGCCGTCCTCCGAGCTCACCAGCAGCGAGGCCCGCGGATCACGACGCAGATTGCGGGTCTTGGCCCGCGGTTCGGTCACCGAGACCTCGATGCTCAGCGAACGCGGGTCGAAGTGATAGGTCACATTGGACAGCTGCGGCCGGCCATCGCTTTTGATGGTGGCCAGCACACCGAGGGAGTTGTCGGCGATCAACGCCAACAGTTTGTCGTCGAATACCCGCCGCGTCACACCCGGAAGCCTACTGCCGGGACCGGCGGTAGGTTTGGCTCTATGACACCCAAGGTCGACGGCTCCATGCTCACCGGCGTCTCCGAAACCGCGCTGCTGACCCTGAACGGTCGCGCCCACCAGGCGGGCCTGCCCGACGCGATCCTGCACGACCCGATGGCGATCCGACTGCGCGACTCCTTCGACGTCGACTTCGACCGGTTCGGCCGCAAGGGCCAGGAGATGGCGCTGCGGTCACTGGCGGTCGACGGTTGCACCATCGAATACCTGCGCACCCACCCCAAGGCCACCGTGGTCGCCCTCGCCGAAGGCTTCCAGACCAGCTTCTGGCGACTCGACGCCGCGGTACCGGACCCGCAGTTCCGCTGGGTGTCGGTGGACCTGCCGCCGGTGATCGCGCTTCGCGAACGGCTGCTGCCGGCCTCCCCCCGGATCACCAGCCTCGGACAGTCCGCGCTGGACTACAGCTGGATGGACCGCATCGACTCCGGCGACGGTGTGTTCATCACCGCCGAGGGCCTGCTGATGTACCTGCTGCCCGAACAGGCGATGGAACTGATCACCGCCTGCGCCAAGCGTTTTCCCGGCGGTCAGATGTTCTTCGATCTGCCGCCGACGATCATTAAGAAGGTCGCCCCCAAGGGCATCCGCGCCTCCAAGAACTACCGGGTACCGCCGATGCCGTTCAGCCTCTCGATCAACCAGTTGTCCGCACTCGTGGGACGCATTCCCGGACTCAAGGCGGTACGGGACATCCCGATGCCCAAGGGCCGAGGGTTCGTCTTCGAAAAGGTGTTCCCGGCGTTCTGGCGGTTCGGCCCGCTGAAGCCGTATCGCGGCGTCCACGCCCTGCTCGAATTCGGCTGAGCACACTCCTCAGTCGAACTCGGCGTCGAGATACGCCAGCGCCTCGGTCTTGCCCAGCCCCAGCGCGCGGGCGGTATCGGCATAGCTGCGCGCCGCCGCGGCCATCGCCGCCTCGGTGGGATTGCGGGCCGCCACGAAAGTTCCCTGTCGGCCCCGGGTTTCCACGACGCCGGCACTCTCCAGTTCCCGGTAGGCCCGGGCCACCGTGTTGACCGCCAGGCCGAGGTCACCGGCCAGTTCGCGCACGGTCGGCAGTCGGGTTCCGGCCAGCAGGTGTCCGTCCCGGACGGCGTCGATCACCGCGGCGCGCAACTGGTCGAACAGCGCGGTGGATGAGTTCGGGTCCAATCTCGGCCACTGCACGGGGTTCAGTATCACCCCGCTATCTTGGGGAGATGCGTATCGCGGTGCTCAGCGGGGCGGGCATCTCCGCCGAAAGCGGGGTGCCGACGTTCCGCGACGACGAGACCGGGCTGTGGTCGAAGTACGATCCCTATGAGATCGCCAGCACCGACGGCTGGCAGAAACACCCGGAGCGGGTGTGGGCCTGGTATCTGTGGCGCCACCATCTGGTCAAAGAGGTTGCGCCCAATGACGGCCACCGGGCGGTCGCGGACTGGCAGGACCACGCCGAGGTCACCGTCATCACCCAGAACGTCGACGATCTGCACGAGCGGGCCGGCAGCCGGGGCGTGCACCACCTGCACGGCAGCCTCGCCGAGTTCTGGTGCGACACCTGCGGTTCGCGCTACCACGGGCCGCTCCCGGACATGCCCGAGCCGGTGCTGGAGAAGATGCCGCCGTCATGCGAGTGCGGCGGCCTGATCCGACCCGGCATCGTGTGGTTCGGCGAAGCGCTGCCCGACGAGCCGTGGCAGGCAGCCGTCGAGGCGGTGGCCACTTCCGAGATCGTGGTGGTGGTCGGCACCTCCGGGCTGGTCTACCCGGCCGCCGGGCTGCCCGATATCGCTTTGGCCCGCGGCGCGGTCGTCGTCGAGGTCAACCCCGAACCCACGCCGTTGTCCTCCTCGGCCACCGTGACGATCCGGGAATCTGCCGGCACCGCACTGCCGGGGCTGCTGCAGCGGCTGCCCGCGCTGCTGGACTAGGCGGGATCAGGCCTTCGTCGCCCGGCCGAGGGCGACCTCCGCCACCGGCAGTGGCGCCCAGGCCGGCAGGGTCCATTGATGGCGTGCGGCCTGCAGGGCGAAGCCCGCGCCGACGATGGACCGCTCGGTATCGCGGTGGGTGTGGCAGTTGGCGGCGATCCGCGGCCAGACGGTGGCGTCGGCGACCCGTTGCAGCGAACCCCGCCAACCGGTGCTGGCGACGTGTTCGAAGTAGCGCAGTTCGCCGCCGGGCTTGAGGACCGAGTTCAGTTGCCGCAGAACGGCTCCGGGGTCATCCACCGAGCACAGCACCAGCGAGCAGACCACCGCGTCGAACGGCTCGACATCGCCCATGGCCTCGATGGTGGACTCGACGACAGTGACCGGAACCGGCGCCGCAACGGCGGCCTCGCGGGCCTTGGGCGCCAACCCCACCTCGGGTTCCACCGCGACCACCTGCGTCACGGTGTCCGGGTAGAAGGCGAAGTTCGTGCCGGTGCCCGCACCCACCTCGAGGACCCGGCCGGACAAACCGGCCAGATTCTCGGCGCGCAGCCGGCGCATCAGCGGACTCTCGTGGGCGGACATCACCGTCCACAGCCGGGCGAAGAACGGGTGGTCCAGAGTTTTCGGGGTCACCTGCCCACTGTAGCCAGCGGCTCGGGTTCGGCGGCCGGCCGCTCCGGCGGCCCCTCACTGAGCCCGAACCGTTCGTGCAGCCGGACCAGCGGTGCCGGCGCCCACCAGTTCCACCTGCCCATGACATGCATGAAGGCCGGCAGCAACGCCATCCGCACCAGGGTGGCATCGGCCAGCACGGCCAACGTCAGACCCAGCCCGAAGATCCGCATGAACGACACCTGCGCGGCGATCAGTGCGGCGAAGGCAATGGCCATGATCAGCGCGGCGGCGGTGACCACCCGTCCGGTGCGCGCCAGTCCCAGTGCCACGCTCTCGTCGCTGTCGGCTCGGGTCTGCGGGGAGTTGAGCCAGAACTCCCGGATGCGGGCCAGCAGGAACACCTCGTAATCCATCGACAACCCGAAGGCGACGCAGAACATCAGCACCGGGATATTGGCCTCCATCGTCCCGGTCGGAGTGGTACCCAGGGCGCCGAGGTGGCCGTCCTGGAACACCCACACCAGCGCGCCGAACGCTGCCGACAACGACAGCACATTCAGCACCAGGGCCTTCAACGGCAGGATCAGGCTTCCGGTCAGCAGGAACAGCAGCACGAAGGTGATCCCGCCGATCAGGCTGAGCACCAACGGCATTCGGGAGGTGACCGCCCCGACGATATCGCGGTTGATCTGCGGGACTCCCCCGATCAGCACATCGGCCCCGGCCGGTCCGGCGACGGTGTGCAGCCGGTCGAGTTGGACGCGCGACGCGTCGGAGAACAGCGGGGCGGTACTGCGGACCGACAGGAACGCGCTGCCCTCGGCCACCCCGGCCGGCGCGGACGGCGGACCCACATTGTTGCCGCCCGCGAACGTGCCGCCGGGCGCCGATACCAGCGACACGTCGGGCACCCGGGACAACTCGGCGGCGTAGCGGTCCAGTTCGGCGCCGGTGGCGCCGGTGGCATCCGGGATGACGACGGTCATACCGGAGTTGAGGTTGCTGGAGAAGTCGTTGCGCAGCAGGTCGCCGACCTGATGGGCCGATGCGGACTTCGGCAGCACCCGGTCGTCCGGGCTGCCGAACTTGATGCCCAGGAACGGGGAGCCCAGCAGCAGCAGCAGCGCCACGATCGCCGTTCCGATCGGGATCGCGCGGCGCATCACGAATTTCGTCGACCGGTACCAGAACAACTGATCCACCGGTTTGGCGACCGGTTCGGGCCGGCCCAGCACCCGCCGGACCAGTCGGCGGATGTCGAACGCGTCGAGCCTGGGACCCAGTG
>JBFYOR010000081.1:0-2791 GCA_041303695.1 Mycobacterium sp.
TATCGTCGTCCATGAACAGAATCTGTTCGCAGGAGGTGTTTTTCAGCGCCTCCAGCATCACCCGGCTGTAGCCGCCCGAGCCGCCCAGGTTGGGCTGGTTGTGAATCGACAACCGGTCGCCCAGACCGGCCGCGGCTTCGGCGAAGCCCGGGTGTGCGACGGCCTTGGCTGTTCCCTGATCGACGACGATCACGGCACCGATCACCTCGTCGACCAACGGATCCGAGGTCAGTGCGTGCAGTGCGCTGACACAGTCGGCGGGCCGGTTGAAGGTGGGGATGCCGACGGCGATATCGGCCCGCCCGGGTGCCGGAACGGCGGCATACCAGGCGGCACTGTGCATGGTGCAGGTGCTGTCGGTGGTGATGTCGAACCAGATCCAGCCACCGTCCTCGAAGGGCTCCAGACCGACCTCGAATTCCGCTGCGGCCGGGCCGGTTCCGTCGCTGACGATCTGCACCCCGCCCACGCTGATCCGCGCACCGGTGGCTTTGGAACGGTAGACGTCCACCCTGGCCGCACCGGTCAGTTCCACCCGCAGCACCACCGAGGTCAGCGTCGACCAACGCCGCCAGTAGCTGGCCGGAAAGGCGTTGAAGTAGGTGGCGAAGGACACCTCGGACTCTTCGCCGATCTGCAGGGTGGTGCGGGTGGCGGCGTGCGCACGCCGGTCGTTGGTCTCGGATTCCTCGATGTAGAGCTTGCGGACATCCAGCGGCTCACCGGGGCGCGGCAGGATCACCCGCGCGAGCAGGCTCACTGCACGCGACTCACCGGAAGGGACCGGACCGGAGGGTGTTTCACTCATGCGGTGCTGCTTTCGTCGGTACCGCCGGCGGTCAGTGGCGCGCCGTCGCGTAGGTGGGGCGCCGGGACATCGCCGCTCAGCAGCGGCGCAAGTTCGTTGTCGTACATGTTCAGCGCACTCGCGATGGCCATATGCATGTCCAGGTACTGGTAGGTGCCGAGCCGGCCGCCGAAAAGGACTGCTGCAGCGGCGGTCTCGGCCTTGGCCCGAGACCGGTAGGCGGCCAGTATCGTCCGGTCGGACTCGGTGTTGATCGGGTAGTACGGCTCGTCCTCATCTTCGGCGAACCGGGAGAACTCGCGCATGATGACGGTCTTGTCGGCCGGGTAGTCGCGCTCCGGGTGGAAGTGCCGGAACTCGTGGATGCGGGTGTAGGGAACCTCCGCGTCGTTGTAGTTCATCACCGGTGTGCCCTGGAAGTCGCCGCATTCAAGCACGTCGACCTCGAAGTCCAGAGTGCGCCAGCCGAGCCGGCCGTCGACGTAGTCGAAGTAGCGGTCCAGCGGACCGGTATAAACGACAGGGGCCCGCGGGGACGCCTTGCGCAACTGCTCGCGCACGTCGAACCAGTCGGTGTCCAGGCGCACCTCGATGCGGTCGTCGGCCGCCATGTTCTGCAGCCAGGCGGTGTAGCCGTCGACCGGCAGGCCCTCGTAGGTGTCGTTGAAGTAGCGGTTGTCGAAGGTGTAGCGGACCGGCAGCCGGCTGATCGTGGAGGCGGGCAGCTCCTTGGGGTCGGTCTGCCACTGCTTGGCGGTGTAGTCGCGGACGAACGCCTCATACAGGGGGCGGCCGATCAGCGAGATCGCCTTCTCCTCGAAGTTAGCGGCGTCGATCGCGGAAAATTCAGCGGCCTGCTCGGCGATCAGCGCGCGGGCCTCGTCCGGGCTGTAGTAGCGGCCGAAGAACTGGGCGACCAGGCCCAGGCCCATCGGGAACTGATAGGCCTGCCCGTCGTGCATGGCGAACACCCGGTGCTGGTAGCCGGTGAAATCGGTGAACTGCCGCACGTAATCCCAGACCCGCTTGTTCGAGGTGTGGAACAGGTGTGCCCCGTAGCGGTGGATCTCGATACCGGTCTGCGGTTCTAGCTCGGAGTAGGCATTGCCGCCGATATGACCGCGGCGGTCCAGCACCAGAACCCGCTTGCCGAGTTGGGTGGCCGCCCGTTCGGCGATCGTCAACCCGAAAAAGCCGGAGCCGACGACGAACAGATCGAAGCCGGCATCGCTGTTGGCGACCCGGGAATCAGTGGCGGTCATCGGCGCCTAGGTTATCCGACCGGTGGGCCGGCAACCGCGCGGCGAACCGCGGCGACCCGCAGAAAGTGCGCTGGAAGCACTCGAGCGGCGGCAGGAGCCAATGTCGCGATTCCCTCACGATTGCGCATCGTCACTCCAGTCACAGCAGTCCCAGCCTTAACATCGTCACAGGGTTCGAGAAATCCCGAACCAAGTAGTCCAGATTGAGGAGAATTCCGTGCCGAACCGTCGTCGTCGCAAGATCTCGACAGCCATGAGCGCGGTCGGCGCCCTGGCCGTCGCCACTCCGTTCGCGGTGATCGGTGTCCTCCAGCTGACCTCCGGTCAGCCGGCGCCCGAGCATCACGAGTTCACTCGCGCAGCGGTCGTCACCGACCTGCCCAACGAGATCCTGTCCGCGCTGCAGGCAGGTCTGTCGCAGTTCGGCATCAACCTGCCGCCGCTGCCGACCGGGCTCAGCCCGGCCGGGTCCCAGCCGGTGCAGTCCGGTCCGCTGACCGCTCCGGGTCTGACCACGCCGGGTCTGACCACGCCCAGCCTGACGGCACCCGGGCTGACCACGCCCAGCCTCACCACACCGGGCCTGACCACGCCCAGCCTCACCACGCCCGGGCTCACCACACCCAGCCTCACGGCACCCGGGCTCACCACACCCAGCCTCACCACACCGAGCCTGACCACGCCCAGCCTCACGGCACCCGGGCTGACCACACCCAGCCTG
>JBFYOR010000082.1:0-11577 GCA_041303695.1 Mycobacterium sp.
GCCGGCGATGCCGTCGGCCATCGCGTGGTGGATGCGGGCGGCGATTGCCTCACGGCCGTCGGCCAGCGGCCCGATCACGTCGAAAGTCCACAGCGGCCGGCTCCTGTCCAGGTGCTCGGACATCAACCCGCTGACGATCCGCCAAAGATCCGATCCGGAAATGCCGTCCGAATCCGGTACACGCCGGACGTGATCGGGCCGCTGGCCGACGGCCGTGAGGCAATCGCCGCCCGCATCCACCACGCGATGGCCGACGGCATCGCCGGCGTGCATTTCCTCAGCGAGGTGCTCCTCGACGCCCAACCGGAAGTGACCCCGCAGCGCCCCTCCCCCACTGGTTCGGATACTTCGTCCCGGTCGGCCGAGATGCGCCGATTGCCAGGAGCGGCCTTTCGTGAACTCGGCGGGCCCGGCTCGCCGTCCCCGTTCGACCTGCCGATCTCCGTCGCGCGCGAGTTGGCATTCACCGTCGTGCCGCTGGCGGAGATGAAGTCGATCGGAAAGTCGCGAACGAACCCGGCAACCGTCAACGATGTCCTCCTCGCCATCATCACGGGCGGGCTTCGCACGTGGCTACCGGCGGACGACTCACGCAGGCGGCTCCTGCGCGCCCAGGTGCCGGTAAGCCTCCATCACCGCGAGCACGGCGGCGCCGCCTCGGGAAACAGGGACTCGTTCATCAATGTCGATCTGCCCCTCGTCGAGGCGGATCCACTGGCCAGGCTGGATCTGATCACTGCCGAGACCCGTACCCGTAAGGACCACGGCGATGCGGCTTTGCTCTACGACCTGTTCCACGCCCTCGGGCGCTACAAGCCGATCGGCAACGCACTGCAGCACCTCGCTGACAGCGCACGCGAGTTCGCCGTCGCGATCTCCAATGTGCCCGGTCCCAGGAATCCGGTGGGTGTCGGGGCACGTCGGGTGTTGGAACTGTTCTCATCCTCGGAGCCGGCAGCCCACCATGCGCTGCGCATCTCGGCCATCTCCTGCGGCACGGACATCGGGATCGGCCTGTGCACCGATCCGAACGCCCTGCCTGGAATCGCCGGACTCGCCGAGGCTATCGACGATTCCTTCACGGAGTTGGGTCGCGCTGCGTCGTCAGCCCGCGAAAGGCGGCTCTGAACGGTACAGGTCCGGGGCCTCAGGCCGGCCGCGCCGCCGGCCGCAGCGGATCCAGTACGTCGACGCCATCGTCGACCCAGGCCTGACGCATCGCCGCTGCACCCTTGAGCCGAACCCAGGCACCCTCGGTCGGGGTGATCGGCACTGCGGCCAGGAACGTCACCGGATCCCGCGGTGGATCCAGCGGCAGCTCAGGTATATCCGAATCCCCAAGCAGCACAGCGGTGAAGGGTGCTGCCGTCCACAGCGGCACGGACAGGTCGACCAGAGCGTCGGGTAACAGCACCACCCCGTCGACGGCGGGGGTTGCGGCGACCACGGCAACGCTGCGGGCCAGTCCGGCAACCGCGGTGCCGGAGCGCAGGCTCAGCACGATCTCGGCCCTGGGACCGCGCAGTGGATCCGATACCGCCGCGGCGGCATCGGTCATCGGATGCCGCGAGCAGCCCAGCGAAACGTGGTGGAAGACATCGTCGAATCCTGGCCGGGGATCCGGGCCGAACCGCAGGACGTCGATACGCTCCACGCCGAGGAAGGTGACGCTGGCGACATCGGGTTCGGAGTCGATGCCCAGACCGGCGAAGTGGGCCCGAAGGTGATCGCGCAGTGATGCCAGCGGATCGCTCACGCGGTGAGGTTCACTCCGGTGTCGCCGTCGAACACGTGCAGTTTGGTGGTGTCCAGGGCCAGTTCGACGGTCTGACCGGTCGATGCCGACGAGTCGGCCGATACCCTTGCCACATAACGGTTCCCGCCGATGCCGGACTCGGCGGCAAGCTCGGCCAGCTGAGCCGAACGGGCACCCGCCCCGCCGGTGGAGAAGTACACGTACTTGTCTGCGCCGAGCGACTCGACCAGATCCGCCCGAACCCCGAAGGTCAGCGAGCGGGCCCGCTCGTTGGCGTCGATCAGGCCGGCGTCCTCGAAATTTTCCGGCCGCACGCCGACGATGACGTTGCTCGGACGGGGGTGGCGGGCCAGCGCGTTGCGGGCGGTGTCACCGAGGGTCACCGTCCCGAACGGCATGCGCAGACCGGCGTCGGTAGCAGCTGCCGGGAAGAAGTTCATCGCCGGGGAGCCGATGAACCCCGCCACGAACAGGTTGACCGGATGGTTGTACAACTCGTCGGGGGTGCCGATCTGCTGGGCTTCGCCCGCCCGCAACACCACGACCCGGTCGCCGAGGGTCATCGCCTCGGTCTGGTCATGGGTGACGTAGACGGTGGTGGTACCCAGCCGGTTCTGCAACCGGGCGATCTCGGCGCGCATCTGCACCCGCAGTTTGGCGTCGAGGTTGCTCAGCGGCTCGTCCATCAGGAACGCCTTGGGCTTGCGCACGATCGCCCGGCCCATCGCGACCCGCTGGCGCTGACCGCCGGACAGCTGGGAGGGCTTGCGGTCCAGCAGTTCGGTCAGGTCAAGCACCTTGGCGGTCTCGGCGACCTTCGCCTCGATCTCGGGGCGGCTCAGCTTGGCCAGCGTCAGCGGGAAGGCGATGTTCTGCCGGACCGTCATATGCGGGTAGAGCGCATAGGACTGGAAGACCATCGCGATATCGCGCTCCCGCGGAGCCTTCTCGTTGACCCGTTGGCCGCCGATGCGCAACTCCCCTTCGCTGATCTCCTCCAGGCCGGCGATCATGTTCAGCGTGGTGGACTTGCCGCAGCCGGAGGGTCCGACCAGGATGACGAACTCGCCGTCGCCGATGGTGAGACTGAGATCTTTCACCGGCGTGGCGCCGTCGGGGTAGCGCTTGCTGACATGGTCCAGAACGATTTCGGCCATCGGAAAACCCGCTACCCCTTCACCGCGCCGGAGGTCAACCCGGCGACGATCCGTCGTTGGAAGATGAGAACGAACACGATGATCGGGATGGTGATCACCATTGCGCCTGCCGCGATCGACCCGGTCGGCTCCTCGAACTGCGAACTGCCGGTGAAGTTCGCGATCGCCACCGGAGCGGTGATGGCCGCCTTGGTGGCGGTCAGCGACAGCGCCAGCAGCAGGTCGTTCCAGGCGAAGATGAACACCAGGATGGCGGCGGTGACGATGCCCGGTGCAGCCAGTGGCGCGATCACCCGCCGGAACGCCTGACCCGGTGTGGCGCCGTCCATCTTGGCGGCCTTCTCCAGATCCCACGGGATCTCCCGGAAGAACGCCGAGAGGGTGTAGATCGCCAGTGGGAGCGCGAAAGTGATGTACGGGATGATCAGTCCGGGCCAGGTGTCGAACAGCCCGATCTTCCGCTCGATGTTGAACAGCGGTGTCACCAGGGAGATCTGCGGGAACATCGCGATCAGCAGGGCCGCACCGATGAGCACCTTCTTACCGGCGAACTCCAATCGCGCGACGGCGTAGGCCGCCATCCCGCCGATCACCACGGCGATCACCGTGGTGATCAGTCCGATGCCGATCGAGTTGATCAGGGCGGAGGAGAACACGTCGCCGGTGAAGATGCCCTTGTAGTTGTCGAAGGTGATCTCCGAGGGAATCAGCTTGCCGTCCTTGACCGTCGAGGTCGGTTTGAGCGACAGGCTCAGGATCCACAGCACCGGCAGCAGCGCGTAGATGAGCACCAGGCTGTTGATGACGGTCCAGCCGAGGGTGCGACGGGTCATCTCAGCGCACCTCGCCGTCGGATCCGGGCGCCGCAGCACCGAACAGCTTGATGAAGACGAAGGCGATCACGGCCACCACCGCGAATACCAGCACGCTGATCGCCGAGCCCAGCCCGAGGTTGAAGGCCTTGAACAGATTGTCGTAACCCAGGATCGACACCGATGCGGTGTCATTGGAACCCCCGGTCAGCACATAGATATTGTCGAAGATCCGGAAGGCATCGAGGGTGCGGAACAGCAGCGCGACCAGGATGGCCGGCTTCAGCAGTGGCAGGGTGACCCGAACCAGCCGGGTCCATGCCCCGGCGCCGTCCACCTCGGCGGCCTTGAGGAGATCGTCGGGTACCAGAGCCAGGCCGGCCAGCAGCAGCAATGCCATGAACGGGGTGGTCTTCCACACCTCGGCCAGGATGATCACCGCCAGCGACGGAAGCTGTTGGGTCAGTGGGGCGCTGCCCTCGGGCAGCAGGTTGGCCAGGTAGCCGGTGCCCGGCGTCCAGGCGTAGTACCAGCTATAGGACGCGGCGACGGTGACGATTCCGTATGGGATCAGGATCGCGGTGCGCACGGCGCCGCGGGCGAAGATGGTGCGGTGCATGACCAGCGCCAGCGCCAGTCCGAGGACGAACTCGATCGCCACCGAGATGACGGTGATGGCCAGGGTGACGAAAAACGCTGTCCACCAATACTTGTCGGTGAGGATGGTCTGGTAGTTGGCAAGGCCGATGAACGCCGTGTCGGCCGGGCTGGCCAGGTTGTAGCGATGCAGACTGAGCCAGAACGCGTACACGATCGGATAGCCCGTCACCGCCAGCATCAGGACGACCGCCGGTGCGATCAACCAGTAGGCCAGCCGACGCTGCGAACGGCGGTCACCGGTCAGCACGGTCGGAGCCGTCACGGGATCAAACCCTTGCCGTCAATCGCCTTCTGCACCTGGACGGCCAGTTCGTCGGCGGTGCGCTCCGGGTCGATCGAAGTGATCGGCGCGAGGGTGGCCGAAATCCGCATCGACATGGCCTGGTAGTTCGGCGTGGCCGGCCGCACCGCGGCGGTGGTCAACTGGTCGCGGATGATCGCGTACTGCGGGTACTTCTTCTGGAAACCCGGGTCGTCGTACAGCGATGCGCGCACCGCCGGAAGCCCGCCCTCGATCGAGGTGTAGCGCTGGTTGCTCTCGCTGCGGATGCAGCGCACCGCCTCGAAGGCATGCGCGGGTTTACGGGTGGTCGAGGCCACCGCCAGGTTG
This sequence comes from Mycobacterium sp., assembly GCA_041303695.1. Lineage (GTDB taxonomy): Bacteria > Actinomycetota > Actinomycetes > Mycobacteriales > Mycobacteriaceae > Mycobacterium. The sequence goes on from JBFYOR010000082.1 coordinate 4,996, forward strand.
AGTCCGCCGAGGGTGACCCTGGCCTGCTGGCCGGGGATCACGCCGGGATACGGCGCGAAGGCGAAGACGCGGCGACTTGCGTCGAAGGCGATCTGGAACTGCTCGTCGGTGGGCGAGAAGGTGCCGGCGTCGTTGATGCTGCCGGCCAGTTCCGGCATCTGGTCCAGTGGCAGGAACGGCACACCGCCCTTGACCGAGTTCTCCAACATCGAGGCGAACACGAACGGCCAGTTGACCTCCAGCGCGGCGTTGCCCTGCTCGAGGGCCAACCGGGCGGTGCCCTCGTCGGTCTGGGTGACCGACGGGTCCGCACCCGGCGCGGTCGCGACCGACTTGATGATCTGCAGGGCCTTGACGGTGGCGGCCCGATGCTCGGGGGTGTCGATCAGGGTGACGGTCTTGCCGTCCTCGGACAGCACCCGCCCGCCCGCGCTCTCCAGCAGGGTGTTGAACCAGACCACCAGACCCTCGTACTGCTTGGCCTGGACCGCAATCCAACTGGGGCCACCCTCGGCGTGCAGCCTGGCGGCGTCGGCCAGCATCTGGTCCCAGGTGGGCGGCGGCGGCGAGACCAGATCGGGCCGGTACCAGAGCATCTGGGTGTTCGTCGTCACCGGGGCGGCGAACAGTTTGCCCTTCCACTTGGCCGTCTCGACCGGACCGGGCAACGTGTCGGTGGTGGCGTCGGCCTCGGCCAGCCCGGCCGGATCGTCGGACAGCGGCAGCGCCCAACCCGCCTCGGCGAACTCCGCGGTCCACACCACATCCAAAGCCATGATGTCCAGCGTCCGGTCGTTGCCGGTGATCCGCCGGGCCAGTTGCAGTCGCTGATCGTCGGCGCCCTTGGGCAGGCTGAACTGCTGGATGCGGAACTTCCCACCCAGTTGTTCGTTGCAGCGCTTGGCCACCGCGGTGAAGGTCGCGGTCTCACTGGCCGGGGTGTAGAAGCTCACCATCGAGTCGTCGGCGCCCGATCCGCAGGCCGAGACCACCGATGCCGCGGTCAGGACGGCCACAACCACCGCGCCGACCCGACGTACCCGCGCCGCTGTCACCACGAGGCGTACCTTAACCCGCCGCTGGCCACCCCTCGTGAACAGACGCAAAGTCGCGCGAATCGGCGCCGAAACGCGCGAGTTTGCGTCTGCTCGCGCGAGGGCGCGGCAGGTACGCCGTTACAGGGTCAGCCGCGACAGCATGTCCCGCGCCCGCTCGGCGTTCTGCGGGTCGCACAACACGTCGTAGCGGCCGGCCACCAGTTGCATGGTGGAGCTGAAATCTCTGGTGCCCTTGGACAACGCGTACGGGATCGCCGAGGTGATCAGGCCGAACACGACACCGGCGAGCACACCGACGAGCAGTGACTGCGCCGGGTTGGGGCTGAAGAATCCCAGCACCAGACCGATGAACACGCCCAGCCAGGCCCCGGTGAGGATGCCGCCGCCGAGCACCTTGGCCCAGTTGAGCCGGCCGGTGACCCGCTCCACCTGCATCAGGTCGACCCCGACGATGGTGACCTGCTGCACCGGGAACTGGTTGTCGGACAGGTGGTCGACCGCCTTCTGGGCCTCGGCGTAGGTGGGATAGGAGCCGACCGGCCAGCCTTTCGGCGGCGTCGGCAGGCCCAGCGGGGCCCGGCGCGACATCCCCGCGCGGCCGCCGGGAACTCCACCGGGGTTCTGAGCGGGCGGAAAAGGACTGGTCATGGCGGCTAGGTTCCCCTCTGTCGATCCGCTTCGTCAACACCGGCCTACCGGTATTGCATACGCTAGGTTGAATAGCATGACAGCTGGAAGCGGTGACCCCTCGGAAAGGCCGCATAACGAGGGCCAGCAGCCGCCGGCGGGCGGCCAGGAATTCCCGCCCATCGAACAAGCTCCGGCCTACGGCTACGAGATACCGCCAGCACCCAGCTATCCGGACTACCAGCAGCCCGGCGGTTTTCCGCCACCCGGGCAGCCCGGCCTGAACTTCCCGCCGCCAGTGGGTTATCCGGCGCCCGGGGGCTACAACCAGCAATACGCCCCCGGCCAACCGCCACCGTTGCCCGGCTATCCGCCGCCGGAGTACGGGACCCCCTATCCGGGCGGCTATCCGTATCAGCCGGGCTATCCGCCCCCTGCGCAGGCCGGCACCAACAAACTGGCGATCGGCTCGATCGTCGCCTCGGTTCTCGGTCTGCTGTGCGGTATCGGTTCGATCGTCGGAATCGTGCTCGGCGCGGTGGCCCTCAACCAGATCAAACGGTCCCGGGAGGGCGGTTACGGCCTGGCCGTGGCCGGCATCGTCATCGGGGTGGCCTCGCTGCTGATCAGCATCATCTGGATGACCTATGCGTGGAACTGAAGCCTGGAACTGAGGCGAAGAACTAGGCCGAACTCACGGGCGGCGCGAATGGCGCCGACGCCCGGGCCATCCCGGCGGCGCGCCCCTTGGCGGCCACCACCAGGGCCATCTTGCGGCTGGCCTCGTCGATCATCTCTTCGCCCAGCATCACCGCGCCCCGCGCACCGCCGGCCGCCGAGGTGTGCCACTCATAGGCTTCCAGCACCAGTTCGGCATGGTCGTACTCGTCCTGGGCGGGTGAGAAGACCTCATTACCGGCGGCGATCTGGTCGGGGTGCAGCACCCATTTGCCGTCGTAGCCCAGCGCAGCCGACCGGCCGGCCACCCGGCGGAACGCCTCGACGTCGCGCACCTTGAGATAAGGCCCGTCGATCGCGGCCACCCCGCTGGCGCGGGCCGCGATCAGAATGGTCATCAGGATGTGGTGGTAGGCGTCGCCGACGTCGTAGCCCTCGGGTTGCTCACCGACGACCTGGGTGCGCATGTTGAGGCTGGCCATCAGGTCGGCCGGTCCGAGCACCAGCGCCTGGATCCGCGGGCCATCCGCGATCTCGCCGATATTCTGCAGGCCCTTGGCATCTTCGATCTGGGCGTCGATGCCGATGCGGCCGACCGGCAGTCCGTGGCTGCGCTCCAGTTGGGTGAGCAACAGGTCCAGCGCGTGCACCTGATGGGCGTCGGTCACCTTGGGCAGAACGATCACATCGAGATGGGCGCCGGCCGCCGACACCACCTCGATCACATCGCGGTGCGTCCACGGCGTCGTCCAGTCGTTGACCCGGACGCCGCGCAGCTGCCCCGCCCAGCCCGGCCCGGCCAGGGCCGCACCGACCTGGGTCCTGGCCGTGGCCTTGGCGTCCGGTGCGACGGCGTCCTCGAGATCGAGGAAGACCTGATCGGCGGGCAGACCCTTGGCCTTCTCGATCATCCGCGGGTTGCTGCCGGGAACCGACAGGCAGGTTCGCCGGGGTCGATATCGAAAGTCCACGCGCAGACTCCTACCCTTTGTAGTCATGGCGTCGGTGAACAGGGTATACGCGGCGCGGCTGGCGGGGATGGTCGTGCTGGGCCCCGACGGCGAGTCCCTGGGCCGGGTGCGCGATGTGGTGGTCAGCATCAGCATCGTGCGCCACCAACCCCGCGTGCTCGGCTTGGTCGTCGAATTACTCACCCGCCGAAGGATTTTCGTCCCGATCCTGCGCGTCACCGCAATCGAGCCGGACGCTGTGACGCTGACCGGCGGCAATGTGTCGCTGCGCCGGTTCGTGCAGCGGCCCGGTGAGGTCATGGTCCTGGGTCAGATCCTCGACACCCGGGTCCGGGTCGATGACCCAGAGCAGGAACAACTGGCCGGGGTCGACGTGGTCGTCGTCGACCTGGGCATCGAGCAGACCCGCACCCGCGACTGGATGGTGACCCGGGTCGCGGTGCGAAGCCAGCGCAAGCTCGGGCGCCGCTCGGCGGTCGTGGTGGTGGACTGGCAGAACGTCGCCGGCCTCACCCCGTCCGGGCTGGCGATGCCCGGCCAGGGCGTGGCGCAGTTGCTGCACCAGTTCGAGGGCCGGCGCCCGATCGAGGTGGCCGACGCGCTGCGCGACCTGCCGCCCAAACGGCGCACCGAGGTGATCAACGCCCTCGACGACGAACGCCTGGCCGATGTCCTTCAGGAACTCTCCGAGGACGACCAGAGCGAACTGCTGCGCAAACTGGACACCGAGCGGGCCGCGGACGTGCTCGAGGCGATGGATCCCGACGACGCCGCCGACCTGCTCGGCGTGATGAACCCGACCGAGGCCGAGGCGCTGTTGGACCGAATGGCCCCGGAGGACTCCGAGTCGGTGCGACGGCTGCTCAGCCACTCCCCCGATACCGCCGGTGGGCTGATGACCTCGGACCCGGTGGTGCTGGCCCCGGACACCACGGTGGCCGAGGCACTGGCCCGGGCGCGCGATCCGGACCTGACCCCCGCGCTGGCCTCGCTGGTCTTCGTGGTGCGCCCGCCGACGGCCACCCCGACCGGCCGCTATCTGGGCTGTGTGCACCTGCAGGCACTGCTGCGGGAGCCGCCGGCGCACCTGGTCAGCGGCATCGTCGACACCGACCTGCCCAGCCTCAAACCGGATGCCGCCCTGGGCGGGGTGACCCGCTACTTCGCCGCCTACAACCTGGTCTGCGGGCCGGTGGTCGATGACGAAGGCCATCTGCTGGGTGCGGTGACCGTCGACGACGTGCTCGACCACCTGCTGCCGCCGGACTGGCGGGAGAGCTTCGACGATGCCGGCACCAACGTCGCCACCGGGGGACCGAGATGAGCGATCCCCGCCAGCGCCTCGACACCCCGCTCACCTCCCGGCGGCCGTCGTTGCGTTTCGACCAGGAGGCGATCGGACAGTTCAGCGAGTCCATCGCCCGGTTCCTGGGTACCGGCCGATACCTGCTGTGGCAGACCGTCCTGGTCATCGTGTGGATCACCGTGAACTTGTTCGCGGTGAGCCTGCGCTGGGACCCCTATCCCTTCATCCTGTTGAACCTGGCCTTCTCCACCCAGGCGGCCTACGCCGCACCGCTGATCCTGCTGGCCCAGAACCGTCAGGAGAACCGCGACAAGGTGGCACTGGAGGAGGACCGTCGCCGCGCCCAGCAGACCAAGGCCGACACCGAATTCCTGGCCCGCGAACTGGCCGCGTTGCGACTGGCGGTCGGCGAGGTCGCGACCCGGGACTACCTGCGCCGGGAACTCGAGGAGGTGCGCGAACTCCTCGCGGCGCTGCAGCCGACCGAACCGCAGCCGCGTAAGAAGGACGGGGCCGAGCGCCGGGCGAAGAAGACCGGCGGGTAACAACCTGGCCAATGCGTTTCGCCGGCGTCACCCCCTTAGGTATGGTGACGGGGTTCACAAGGTCGGACATCTCTGCGAGGGCGGGCACGTGCGGATAAAGCGCCGGGGCAACCGGGGGTTGCGTACCCCCGCGTTCGGGATCGCCGTGCTGACCCCGATCGTGCTGGCCGGTGCCGTCGCAGCCTCCCCCGGCAGCATCGGGGTTCCGATGGCCGCAGACGACAGCGCCCCTCTGGCGGTGACCGAGGAGGCGCAGACCGACGGCGTCGCGGTGGTGGCGATGGCCAAACCTCCGGCCGACTTCCGCTTCGCCGCAACCACGCTTGGTCCGCCACCGCCGGCCGCTGTGGTCAGCTCAGCCGGCGGTATGCGGATTCCCGCGATGGCGCTGACCGCCTACCGCAAGGCAGAGCAGACCATGGCCGCCACCGCCCCCGGTTGCGGCGTGAGCTGGAACCTGCTGGCCGGTATCGGACGCATCGAGTCCTCGCATGCCAACGGCGGTGCGACGGATTCCCGCGGTACGTCGGTCCGCCCGATCTACGGCCCCGTGCTGGACGGCAGCCTGCCCGGCAACGAGATCATCGTGCAGAGCAACGTGGGCGGCCGGGCCGTCTACGCCCGCGCGATGGGGCCGATGCAGTTCCTGCCCGGAACCTGGTCACGGTATGCCGCCGACGGCGACGGAGACGGCAAGGCCGACCCGCAGAATCTGTTCGACGCCTCGCTGTCCGCGGCACGCTATCTGTGCAGCGGCGGGCTGAACCTGCGCAACCAGGCCCAGGTGCTGACCGCGATCCTGCGCTACAACAACTCGATGGCCTACGCCCAGAACGTGCTGGGCTGGGCCGCGGCCTATGCCACCGGCGTCGCACCGATCGATCTGCCGGCCATCAGCGGACCGATCCCGGCTCTTGGCAGCCTGCACCTGGACGTCCCAGAGGGCCTCGACCCCGTCATGTCCGACCTGCACACCGTCGACCCGACCGCCCAGCTCATGGGCAACAGCTCAGTCGCCAACCAGCTGATGCCGGGTCCGACGGCCGGGCCGGTCGACAGTGTGCTGCCCGAGCACGGATGCCAGGTCATCTGCATGGCCTCGCAATTGGCTCCATCGCAGGCGCCCGCGCCCGACAACCTGCCGCCGTGGATGCAGCCGATGCCGTGGATGGCCCCGCAGTCCACGACGCCGCTGCTGGCCCCGCTGGGCCCGCTGCCCGGTATGGCGACACCTGGAACTGCCCCGCTACCCGGGGCGGGGCCGCTGCCCGGTCCCGGTGTCCCGGCATCGGCGGAGTCCGCGCTGCCGGCTGCGGCCCCGCTGCCCGGTATGCCGGGTGTCCCGGCCCAAGCCCCACTGCCCGGCATGCCCGGCGCACCTGCCCCAGCACCGCTGC
>JBFYOR010000083.1:0-5854 GCA_041303695.1 Mycobacterium sp.
CTGCGCATTCAGCACCTGCTCGACTCGATCGTCGACGAGTTCGCCGAGAACGAAGACCTGCCCAACACCACCAACCCCGACGACTGGGCCCGGATCTCGGGCAAGAAGGGCGAGCGGATCGTCTACATCCGCACCCTGGTCACCGGCAAGTCCTCCAGTGCTAGCCGGGCGATCGACACCGAGTCGAACCTCGGGCAGTACCTGTAGGGAGTTCGTGGGCCGGATTGGGCCTCAGAACTGCAGCGAGTAGCTGTTGGTCAACTCGTCCTGGGTGACATGGGCGTCACGGGTAGTGGTGTCCACCGTGAGAGGACTTGTCAGCGTGCGGGTTTCGTACCGCCAGCCGTCGGGCAACTGCAGCCGCGCGGCCAAGCCCGGCAGATCGTCGAGAACCAGGTTCTGATCGACGACCTGGCTCCAGGTTTGCATCACCCAACGCTGGCCCTGCGGGTCGACCAGTTCGAACACCGGACGGCCGGCTTCGAAGGTGAATACCGCGCGCCGGTCCACCCTGTTGACGGTGTACGGCGCGGGACTCATCGACGAGAGCTGCACGGTCGCCTGCCGGATCATGTCAATGCCGCCGAAGCTCTTCGTCTCCGGCAGAGCATCGGAATTCTTCTCGATACCGCTCATCAGCCAGTAACGCGGCCCGTTGAGCAGCGCGGCGGCTGCGCCGTTCTCCTTGGCCAGCGCTTCGGCATCCAGTGCGTCCCATAGTTCGGCAGGGCAGTCGTTGAGCGGGAAGGTGTTGTACACCTCCGCCTCCGGGCCGGACTCGGCCATCCGGACCAGCAGTACTTCCCCGTAGCGTTTTCCGAACACATCTGTCGCTGCTGCCATGTCGATCACAGTACGTGCACAGGTGCCTTCAGGCCCCCGACTGCATGCAGCGATACCGACCCAGCGCGATCAGGTTCAGCCGAACGTCGTCGATGACGGGATCGAGGAACTGGGATCGGTACTGCGCGTCGGTGACCGCCTTGGCCGCCAGGTACATGAATGTGATTGCGGTCAGCAACATGGTGGTCTGAATCAGTGAGTCCGGGATGGGCAGCGTCATATTCAGCAGCTCGCCATCGGGACGTCCGTTGCCCCGGGTCCAGGCGTCCAGCACCTCGGGACTGACCAGAATCAGGCCCAGTACGAAGAACACCGATCCGGTCATCACCGCCACCGTGAGCACATGCACCGTCTGGGAGGCGGCGACCACGAAGATCGCGTTGAGGCGTTCAGGCAGCGAAAGCCGCACCGGGTCGGGGGCATCGGGGAGTCCCGCGAAGGGAGTGTCGGCCAGTCGGGCGGCGTCTCCGGGCAGGATCTCCCGAGTCGCGGACAACTTTCGCACCTCGGCCAGAGTGCCCGACACCAGGAATGAACCCGCCACCAGCAGTAAGAAGCCGATGCCCAGCCACAGCCGGCCGCGGCTGATCAGCGAGGTCATCAGCCAGACATAGGTGTTGAAGAACACCAGAAAGGTGAGCAGCACGACCGGCAGGGCGCGGACGAACATCCCTGCGGCCAGTGCCAGATTCGACAGCGTCATTCCGGCCGCCCAGCCGAGGACCGAGCCGATGCCGGTCGCCGTGCACAGCAGGATCGCAACAACGGCCGCGACAAAGATCATCGCGTTGACGCCGGCGTACCGGGCCGGACCACCGAAGGCGGCGCCAAGGGCTATCGCCGCCAGGGCCAAGCCGCTGATGGCCAGCCGCCGTTGCGGGGACTCGATCCCGGACACCAGCCAACCCGCGAAAGAGGCGACCGGGATCATGACGGCGAGCAACCCCAGCACCACGCCTTCGGGCAGATCCGGCCGGCCGGTGATGTCAATGCTGTGCTCGCCGGAGACCGCGACCACCAGGATCGAGTTCAGCGCGACGACCGCCAATGCCGCCAGCGCCGGAGCCGAGCGGCTCCAGACATGCTTCACCAGTGCACCGCGTCGCAGCACCGCGGGTAGCCCGCGGTCGAGGAACCACTGCTCGGCGGTGTGCGGTACGGCCGACATGCGTCGCACCCTAATCGGTCATCCAGCCTGCGGGGGTGGGCCGCGCCGCGCCGCGACCCCGTCGCACCGCGACCCGGCCAGTCCCGTCGCACCGCGACCCGGACTAGTGTTACCCGCATGCAGCGGATCATCGGCACCGAGGTGGAATACGGCATCTCCTCGCCATCGGATCCGACGGCCAACCCGATCCTCACCTCCACCCAGGCAGTGCTGGCCTACGCGGCGGCGGCCGGCCTCCAGCGCGCCAAGCGCACACGGTGGGATTACGAGGTTGAGTCGCCACTGCGGGATGCCCGCGGTTTCGACCTGAGCCGTGCGTCAGGTCCGCCGCCGATTGTGGATGCCGACGAGGTCGGTGCGGCCAACATGATCCTCACCAACGGCGCCCGACTCTATGTCGACCACGCCCACCCGGAGTACTCCGCGCCCGAGGTCACCGACCCGATGGATGCGGTGATCTGGGACAAGGCGGGCGAACGGGTGATGGAGGCCGCCGCGCGGCACGTCGCCAGCGTTCCAGGCGCGGCCAAACTGCAGCTGTACAAGAACAACGTCGACGGTAAGGGCGCCTCGTACGGCACCCACGAGAACTACCTGATGAGCCGCCAGACCCCGTTCTCGGCCGTCATCGCGGGGCTCACGCCGTTCATGGTTTCCCGCCAGGTCGTGACCGGGTCAGGCCGCGTCGGCATCGGCCCGTCCGGTGACGAGCCGGGATTCCAGCTGTCCCAGCGCGCGGATTACATCGAGGTCGAGGTCGGCCTCGAGACGACGCTGAAGCGGGGCATCATCAACACCCGCGACGAACCGCACGCCGATGCCGATAAGTACCGGCGTCTGCACGTGATCATCGGTGACGCGAACCTGGCCGAGACATCGACGTATCTCAAGGTGGGCACCACCTCGCTGGTGCTCGATCTCATCGAAGAAGGCGTCGATCTCAGCGACCTGATGTTGGCCAGACCGGTTCATGCCGTCCACGTCATCAGCCGCGACCCTTCGTTGCGGGCCACCGTGGCACTCGCCGACGGTCGTGAGCTCACCGCCCTGGCGATGCAGCGTATCTATCTCGACCGGGTGGCCAGGATGCTGGACAGCCGGGACCCCGATCCGCGGGCAGCCCACGTGGTCGAGACCTGGGCGCATATCCTCGATTTGCTGGAGCGCGACCCGATGGAGTGCGCCGAGTTGCTGGATTGGCCGGCCAAGCTCAGGTTGCTCGACGGCTTCCGGCACCGGGAGAACCTCGGCTGGTCGGCACCGCGGCTGCAACTGGTCGACCTGCAGTACTCCGACGTCAGGTTGGACAAGGGTCTGTACAACCGGCTCGTCGCACGCGGCTCGATGAAGCGGCTGGTGACTGAACAGCAGGTCATCGACGCCGTCGACAACCCGCCGACCGACACCCGGGCCTACTTCCGCGGGGAGTGCCTGCGCCGGTTCGGCGCGGATATCGCGGCGGCGAGTTGGGACTCCGTCATCTTCGACCTGGGCGGCGACTCGCTGGTCCGGATCCCCACCTTGGAGCCGTTGCGCGGCAGCAAGGCGCATGTCGGGGCGCTGTTGGACTCGGTTGACAGCGCCGCGGAACTGGTAGAACAACTGACGAACTGAGGGACGTCCGGCCGAACAGGTCGGTGGCGGACGGTACTGTGGACTCCGGTGGCTCCGCTGAACTGACCACGGGGTCGCCGATGAGAGCAGGAGGCAGCGATGGCTCAGGAACAGACCAAGCGCGGCGGCGGTGGCGGCGAGGACGATGATCCCGCCGGCAACGGTGCCGGCGGGCAAGAGCGTCGCGAGAAGCTTGCCGCCGAGACCGACGACCTGCTGGACGAGATTGACGACGTACTCGAGGAGAATGCCGAGGACTTCGTGCGCGCATACGTCCAAAAGGGCGGACAGTGACCTGGCCGTCCTCTGATCGCCTCGGCTCCAACCCACACCTGAGTAGCCCTTCGCACGGCGTTTTCTCTTCCAACGCGGTCGACCTGTCCTCGTTCTCGGAGTTCCTGCGCCGACAGGCTCCCGAGCTGCTGCCCAATGGAGCACTGGCCGGCGCACTGGCCGGTTCCAGGACGGCGGCCGGGATGGCCCAGGGCGACGCGCTGCCGCACGGCACCACGATCGTCGCGCTGAGGTATCCGGGCGGTGTGCTGATCGCCGGGGACCGCCGCTCCACCCAGGGCAATATGATCGCCGGCCGCGATGTCCAGAAGGTCTACATCACCGACGATTACACGGCCACCGGCATAGCCGGTACCGCCGCGCTGGCGGTCGAATTCGCCCGTCTGTACGCCGTCGAGCTCGAGCACTACGAAAAACTCGAGGGCCTGCCGATGACGTTCGCCGGCAAGGTGAACCGGCTGGCGATCATGGTGCGCGGAAATCTCGGTGCCGCTCTTCAGGGCTTCGTCGCGCTGCCACTGCTGGTGGGCTACGACCTCGACGACTCCGACCGCAACGCTGCCGGCCGCATCGTCTCCTTCGATGCCGCAGGCGGCTGGCATGTCGAGGAGGAGGGCTACCAGGCGGTGGGGTCCGGTTCGCTCTTTGCCAAGGCCTCGATGAAGAAACTTTATCCGGCTGTAGCAGACGCCGATTCCGCGCTCAAGGTGGCCGTCGAGGCTCTCTATGACGCGGCCGACGACGATTCCGCAACCGGCGGGCCGGATCTGGTGCGGGGTATCTACCCGACCGCGGTGACCATCGATGCCGACGGCGCCCAGGAGGTCTCCGAAGAGCGCATCGCTCGACTGTCCCGAGAGGTGATCGAAATCCGCTCGCGCACAGACGAGTTCGGGCCCGGCAGGGGACCGAGCAACCAGGCGCCCCGGGCTGATTCATGATGGGGGCTGGCGCGTGAGTTTCCCGTACTTCATCTCGCCCGAGCAGGCGATGCGTGAGCGGTCCGAGCTCGCGCGTAAGGGCATTGCCCGCGGCCGCAGTGTGGTCGCGATGGCCTACGCCGGCGGAGTGTTGTTCGTCGCCGAGAACCCTTCGCGGTCACTGCAGAAGGTCAGCGAGATCTACGACCGGGTCGGGTTTGCGGCCGTCGGCCGGTTCAACGAGTTCGACAGTCTGCGCCGCGGCGGAATTCAGTACGCGGACACCCGCGGGTACGCCTACGACCGCCGCGACGTGACGGGTCGCCAGCTGGCCAACGTGTATGCGCAGACCCTCGGCACCATCTTCACCGAGCAGGCCAAGCCCTATGAGGTCGAACTGTGCGTCGCCGAGGTGGCGCACTACGGGGAGACCAAGCCCCCAGAGCTTTACCGGATCACCTACGACGGGTCGATCGCTGACGAGCCGCACTTCGTGGTGATGGGTGGCACCACCGAGCCAATCATCAACGCGCTCAAGGAGTCCTACTCGGAGAACGCCGAGCTCGCGGAGGCGGTGCGAATCGCCGTCGATGCATTGCGGACCGGCATTGCCAGCACTGCGGGCAACGCCACCCCGGCCGCCGAGCCGAGGGTGCTCGGGCCATCGACCCTGGAGGTGGCGATTCTCGACGTCAATCGTCCGCGGCGCGCCTTCCGACGCATCACCGGCGCGGCACTGGAGACCGTGTTACCAGCGGTGTCAGGTTCCGATGCCGCATCTGCGGCAGCCGATCCGGCGGAAGCGGCCGACGGGCAAGCCTGACGGCGGTCAGCGCACACAGTTGCTCAGTGAACGGGCGCCGTAAATCGGCGGCGCCACTTCAGGCGCGGCGCACTGGGTGTAGGAGATGTTCTCGATGCGCTGTGCCGGGGCGTCCGGAGACTCCGGTTCCGGCACGCTCCAGCTGAGGACCACGACGACGACCGCCGCCAGTGCGGTCAATGCCACCCACAC
>JBFYOR010000084.1:0-3514 GCA_041303695.1 Mycobacterium sp.
AGATTGCCACCGGCCCGGGCGGCGTCGAGTTGGTAGCGGTAGAGACTGCCCGGCACCAGGACTTCGGTGCCACCCAGTTCGTTGACCGAGGCCCGCCGCGGGGGGTCGGCGCGAAGCTCGACGGTCTGGTTCTCGCCGAGCTTGGGGTGCAGCGCGGACGAACTCCAGCGGACCCGCCACCGGCCCTCGTCGCGGACCATGTTGAGCACACCGTCGTAGGTCCAGTTTCGCTGCTTGGGCAGCTCCCAGGTGAAGCGGTAGTTCACGCTGCCGGTGTCCTCGGTATAGCGCGAACCGAGGATCTGCACGTCAAGGTGGCTGGCCTGCAGGCCCGACCACGCCTCGTTGAGTGCGGCGTGGGCGTCGGTCGGCCGATCGCTGAGCTGGGCAGCCGCGCCGGTATCACCGCGGCCCAGTCCAGCGAAGAACTCCGCAGCGGCCGGTCCCGGACCGTCCGGGCGGGGCGTACAGGCCGATACCGCCGCACTCACCGTGACGGCCGCCAGGAACAGGCCTGTGACTCGTGTTACTACTGAGGTGCAAGTTGCCATTGAGGCAGATGTTATGAGTTTGTCACCGTGATGCCGGGGAGGCGCACCGCAACACTGCGCGGGTTCAGTCGAGAAGGACGGTGGCGAAGGTGCCGACTTCGCGGAAGCCGACCCGCCGGTAGGCGGCCAGGGCGACGACGTTGTAGCTGTTGACGTAGAGGCTGGCGATTCGCCCACCGTGGACCACGCCTGCCGCCACCGCGGCGGTGCCGGCCGTGCCCAGTCCGCGGCCGCGCCACTCCGGATGCACCCAGACCCCCTGAATCTGGCCGACCGCCGGTGACTGCGAGCCGATCTCGGCCTTGTAGACCACCCGGCCGTCCTCGAAGCGGGCGAATGCCCGGCCGGCCGCGATCAGGTTGGCCACCCGGCGGCGGTACCCGCGCCCGCCATCGCCGGCCCGGGGGTCGACGCCGACCTCCCCGATGAACATGTCGACCGCGGCCACCAGGTAGGCGTCGATCTCGTCGACCCGCACCCGGCGCACGGCCGGGTCGGGTGTGCACCGCGGCCGGGAGTGCAGGGCCATCAACGGCTGGCATTCCCGCACGTCCCGGGCCGGGCCCCAGCCCTGCTGCAACCGGTCCCACATCGGCAGGACCAGATCGGCCGGACCGACCAGCGACGAACACCGGCGGGTCGTACTCAGCGCCTGATCGGCGAAGGCCCGCAGATCAGCAGGTCCACCGCGCAACGGAATGAGGTTGGCCCCGGCGTAACACAACGAATCGTCCACCCGGCGGCGCGTCCACAACTCCCCGCCGATCACTGCCGGATCCACACCATGGTCGGCGACGCGGGCGGCGACCATACAGCCGGCCACCGGGTCGTCAGCCAGCACCCGGGCCACTGCCACGGAGTCGCGCGCCAGACAGACCCGGCGACCGTCGACAGAGCGGAACAGCGACGGAGCCGACATGGGTGTTCCTTCTGCGGATCTGGCCCCTACCCGGGCGGCACGTCCGTTGGGGTGTCCCTCAGCTTACGGTGACCACCGGCGAACCGCCCGCACCTGCGGACGAGTCGTCCTGCGCCGCGCCCATCTCCTCGGCCAGTCGCAACGCCTCCTCGATCAGCGTCTCGACGATCTTGGCCTCCGGCACGGTCTTGATCACCTCGCCCTTGACGAAGATCTGTCCCTTGCCATTGCCCGACGCGACTCCGAGGTCGGCCTCCCGGGCCTCTCCCGGACCGTTGACGACACAGCCCATCACCGCCACCCGCAACGGCACGTCGAGACCCTCGAGGCCGGCGCTGACCTCGTTGGCCAGGGTGTAGACGTCGACCTGGGCGCGTCCGCAGGACGGACAGGAGACGATCTCCAGCGTGCGCGGGCGCAGATTCAGCGACTCGAGGATCTGGCTGCCGACCTTGACCTCCTCGACCGGCGGAGCCGACAGCGAGACCCGGATGGTGTCGCCGATGCCGCGGGAGAGCAGTGCACCGAACGCGACCGCGGATTTGATGGTGCCCTGGAAGGCCGGCCCGGCCTCGGTGACACCGAGATGCAGTGGGTAGTCGCACTTTTCGGCCAGCAGTTCATAGGCGGCGACCATCACGACCGGGTCGTTGTGCTTGACGCTGATCTTGATGTTGCCGAAGCCGTGCTCCTCGAACAGCGACGCCTCCCACAGCGCGGACTCCACCAGCGCCTCCGGCGTCGCCTTGCCGTACTTCTCCATCATCCGCTTGTCCAGCGACCCGGCGTTGACACCGATTCGGATCGGGATCCCAGCCGCGCCTGCCGCCTTGGCGACCTCGCCGACGCGGCCGTCGAACTCCTTGATATTGCCGGGGTTCACCCGCACCGCCGCGCAACCGGCGTCGATCGCGGCGAAGATGTACTTCGGCTGGAAGTGGATATCGGCGATAACCGGGATCTGGCTCTTGCGGGCGATCTCGGCGAGTGCGTCGGCATCCTCCTGGCGCGGGCAGGCCACCCGGACGATATCGCAGCCGGCAGCGGTCAACTCGGCGATCTGCTGCAGCGTGGAGTTGACGTCATGGGTCTTGGTGGTGCACATCGACTGCACCGAGATCGGATAGTCGCTGCCGACCCCGACATTGCGCACCATCAGCTGACGGGTCTTGCGCCGAGGCGCGAGGGTGGGCGGCGGCGCGGACGGCATTCCCAGGCCGATCGAGGGACCGGGTGCGGCGGGGGGCATGGGCATCTCCTACTGGAACAGCCGGATCGGGTTGACCAGGTCAGCGGTCACGGTCAGTGCCATGTAGCCGATTACCACGACGAGCACCACATAGGTGGGGGCCAGCAACTTGCCGTAGTCCACCGGCGCGGCGGGCAGCAGACCCCGGACCGAGCGGATCATGTTGCGCAGCTTCTCGTAGAGCGCGACCGCGATGTGACCGCCGTCGAACGGAAGCAGCGGAACCAGGTTGATCGCGCCGAGCACGAAGTTGAGTTGCGCGAGGAAGAACCAGAACGCCACCCACAGACCGTGATCGACGGTGTCGCCGCCAATGATGCTGGCGCCGACCACGCTGATCGGGGTTTCCGGGTCACGTTCGCCGCCGCCGATGGCGTCGACGAGCGCCCCGACCTTGGACGGGATCTTCGCCAGCGATTTGCCCAGCTCGACGGCCAGGTCACCGGTGAACGCGAAGGTCCCCGGCACCGCAGACAGCACGTTGTAGTGCGTCGGCCCGAACTGGGCGGCGGTGATGCCGATCGCGCCGACATCGGAGGGGCCGGTGGCCTCGCCACCGCCGGCCGGGGCCACCCAGCGGGTGGTGCTGGTGACGTCGACGACGGTGTCGACGGTGACCGTCCGGCCGTCCTGGGTCCGTTCGACGACGAACGGGGTGGGCCCGGCGGACTTCTGCACCGCGGCGACCATCTGCTCGAAGGTGTTCACCTCGGTGGCACCCACCTTGACCACCACGTCACCGGGCTGAAGGCCGGCCTGGGCGGCCGGGCCGGAACCGGCGCAGTCGCCGAGTTG
>JBFYOR010000085.1:0-11319 GCA_041303695.1 Mycobacterium sp.
GAATTCGCGGACGTCCACGGCCGGCCGCCCACCACCCGAGGGCCAGCGCCGCACACAGTGCGGCCAGCGCGGGACCGGCGCCCCAGGCGATCCCGGCGGCGCTCACCCCCCACGCCGTGGCCGCGGCCGGGACCAGCCGAAGATCCAGTCGGGTGGTCTGGCCGGCCGCCGGAGAGTTCACACCCGAACCAGCGGCCGGAGCTTCTCCAGCCGGGCCGGCCCGATCCCGTCGACCTCGGCCAACTGGTCGATACTGGCGAATCGGCCGTTGGCGCTGCGCCAGGCCACGATGGCCGCCGCGGTCACCGGGCCCACGCCGGGCAGTCCGTCGAGTTGCTCAGCGGTCGCGGTGTTGAGGTCCACCGGCCCGGCCGGTGCGGTGGTCCCAGCCGCCGGCCCGGACTCCGGTCTCCCACCCACCGAACTGCCAAGGGCCGCCGGTTTGCCGGCCGGAGCGGCGATTCCGACGACGATCTGCTCGCCGTCGGCAACCTGCCGGGCCAGATTCAGCCCGAGGGTATCGGCTCCGGTGAGTGTGCCGCCGGCCGCCGACACCGCATCGGAGACCCGGGCTTTGGGTGCCAGTGTCACCAGACCGGGCTGGGCGACCAGACCGACGACGCTGACGACCATCGGCTGTTCGGCCGGTGTGGCGGGCGCATCCGGCTGCGGTTGGGCCGTCGACCCCATCTCGACCGGCGGGAGATCCGCCGACACGACCGGCGCCGGACGGCTGCGGGCGAGGGTGAACACCGTGACCAGGATGGCCAGCAGCGCGATAACGGCCAGGGCGATCCCACCGGCGCGTCCGGGATCGGCCCGGACAGCCGCCAGCCACTGCTGCCCCCGCGGCGGCGTGGCCTGGGGCACCCAATTCGGCGCCAGCGCGGCCTCGTCGGTCCCGTTCCCGTCGCCGTCGGGTTCCCCGGCCGGGTCCGGGCGGGCGCCCAGACGACGGTGCAGGGTGGTCAATGCATCCTCGGTTCGCATGCCGCGACCGTAGGACCTCCGACCGTCGGATCGGCGCCGGCGGATGCGCCCGCACCGGCGACCTGTGGACGAAACCGGGACTGTGCAAAGGCGCTGCCGGATACTGCACCCCAGGAACCGTCACCACGTCAGGAGCTATCCATGAACACAGACCGGCCGCTTCGGGTGATCCAGTGGACCACCGGCAACATCGGCCGGCGGTCGCTGCATGCCATCATCGGCAGGCCGGACATGGAACTGGTCGGTGTCTACGCCCACGGCGCCGACAAGGTCGGGGTGGATGCCGCCGAGCTGGCCGGCTGGGCGGCAGGGCCCACCGGGATCACCGCCACCGACGATATCGACGCACTACTGGCAACAGGTGCGGACGCGTGCTGCTACAACCCGCTGTGGCCCAGCATCGGCGAGCTGGAACGGCTGCTGGAGGCCGGGGTCAACGTGTGCTCGTCGGCAGCCTGGATCACCGGCGGAAAGCAGACACCCGAGGATTTGGATCGCATCCGAAGTGCCTGCGAGCGAGGCAATTCCACCATTTTCGGCAGCGGCGCACATCCTGGGATGACCAATATGGTCGGCATGGTTCTGTCGGGTGCCTGCGAACGGGTCGACGAGATCAGGATCACCGAGTCGGTGGACTGCTCGACCTACGAATCGGCCGGCACCCAGACCGCGATGGGCTTTTCCTGCGATCCGGACACCCCGGGGCTGGCCGAGAGCGTCCGCACCGAGAGCGAGGTGTTCGCCGAGTCGGCGGCGATGATGGCCGATGCGATCGGAGCCGATCTGGACCGGATGACCTTCGACGTGACCTTCACCCCGGCCACCGGGGACACCGACCTCGGTTTCATGACGATCCCGGCGGGCACCGTCGCCGGGGTGTACGGCTACCACCGCGGCTGGGTCGGCGACCGCAATGTGGTCAGCGTCGGATTCAACTGGACCATGGGCAATCACGTCGTGCCGCCGAAGCCGCTGGAGCACGGCCACGTCATCCAGGTGTTCGGGGTGCCCAACATGCGCACCGTGCTGCACTGCCTGCCGCCCAGGGACTGGGCCGAACCCGGTTTCATGGGCCTGGGGATGATCTACACCGCGATGCCGGTCACCAACGCGGTGCCGGCGGTGGTGGCGGCCGCCCCGGGCATCGTGACCCTCGCCGGGCTACCACCGGTCACCGGCCGTTTCGCGGGTTAGGGCTGCAGTTCCAACACAACGCCGAGTGCCCCGGGCCCCAGGTGCACGCCCAGTACCGGCCCCAGGTCGGTGACGATCGGCGGCCCGCAGGCCGGCAGCGCGGAGGTCAGCGTCGCCGCCAGGTCGGCGGCACCAGCCGGATTGTCGACGTGCTGGACCGCCAGTGCAGCGCGGCGCTCCCCCACCACGTCAAGCACCTGTTCGACCATCGCCGCGATGGCCTTCGACGTGGTCCGCACCCGCGCGGCCAGCACCAGTTGGCCGTCGTCGATCCGCAGCAGCGGTTTGAGAGCGAGCGCGGTTCCCAGCCAGGAGGCGGCCGTCCCGATCCGGCCGCTGCGGCGCAGATTCTCCAGTCGCGCCACCACGATATAGGCGTGCACCCGCGACACCGTCGCCACCGCGCGGGCGGCGACGGTGTCCAGTTCGGCGCCGTCGCGGGCAGCACGGGCTGCCGCCAGTGCGACGAAACCGATCCCCATGCCCGCCGAGCCGGAGTCGATCACCCGGACCGCTGCGCCGAACTCCTGGGCCGCGTACTGGGCGGCACCCAGCGTGCTCGACAGCGCCGCTGAGATGTGTACCGCCAGCACGCCGGCGCCGGCGCTGTCGGCCAGCGCAGCGCGGTAGACCGCGGCCAGCTCGACGGGACTGGCGCCCGCGGTGCTGACCTGCGGGCGCTGATACAGATCGGTCGGCACCTCGTCGAGACCGTCACGCAGGTCGCGGCCGTCGACCAGGACGTGCAGCGGCACCACCCGGATTCCCCACTCGGCCAACGTATCCGCGGGCAGCCTCGCTGAGGAGTCGGTGACCACGACGACCGCCACGGCGTCAGCCCCGGCTACCGCCGGGCGACACACCGGCATCGGCGAGCGCCTTGAGCATCAGATCCGCGACCGCCCGGTGCGCCTCGAAGTTCCAGTGGATACCGTCGGGGTTGCCGCGTCCACCGAGGACGTGTTCGGCGACGGCGGCTTTGAGGTCCACCAGAGGGATATCGTGCAGCGCCGCCCACCGGGTCACCGCCGAAGCGGTTCCCGCCCGCCCATGGTGGGCGCGGCCGTAGGTGTCGGCGATATGCACGGAGGGTAGTGCGGCCACGATGGGTATTCCCGGCCGGTTGAAGTCGATTGCGCCACGGGTCATCTCGAGATACTCGACGGTCAACTTGGGCGGCAGCGCCGATCGCGACACCGGGGAAAGCCGCGGCTGCAGCCACCCGTATCCGTCGCGCACCCAACGGCGCAGCCGCGGCGGCCGGATATAGCGCATCATCTCCCGCATCGCGGTGGGTAGCGGGGAGGGCAGCGAGTCCATGCCGCTGGTTGCGAAGATCACCGCCCCGGCCCGCGGCAGCGCCGCCCAGGACCGCGGATCCTGGGTGGCCGCCCACCACACATCGCGGCAGGTCCACCCGATACGGCCGATGAGTTCGGGATCCCAATCGAGTTGGTCGGCAACGATATTCGGCCAGATTCGTGGGTCGTCAGCGGGCAGCCCGCCCTGCGGGCCGTAGTAGGCCAGCGAGTCGGCGAAGATCAGCAGGGCTTTGCGGCGGGCAGGGATCGAGTCAGAGCACATCGTTGGCGACCTGGGCCGATGCGTTCCACACGTCCAGTCGCCAACGCAGGTCGGCGAACGGGGCACCGGCCGGCCCGTGGCCGGACAGTTGCGCCCAACTGGCGTTGCCCATACCCCCGAGGACCGGCCAGTTGTCGACCGGCAGGTCCAGCAGCGCCGCGGTCAGCGCCGCGATCAGCCCGCCGTGGGCGACCAGCACCAGCGGGCGTTCGGGGTCGGAGCAACCCCATTCCGGTTCCCCGGCAACAAGTTCGGCGACCAGCGGCAGACTGCGATCGGCGACATCGATACGGCTCTCTCCCCGATGGGGTGCCAGGGTCGCGTCGTCGCGCCAGGCCAGTCGCGCGCCGGGGGCGGCGGCGTCGACCTGCTGATGGGTCAGACCCTGCCAGTCCCCGAGGTGGGTTTCCCGCAGCCTGGCATCCATCCGGACCGCCAGCCCGCTTCGTTGACCGAGGGCAGCCGCGGTGTCGGCGGCGCGACGCAGGTCGGAGGAGACGATGAGCAGCGGCTGGCGTTTGGCCAGCACCTCGGCGGCGGCCACGGCCTGGGCGCGGCCGAGGTCGGTCAGTTCGGTGTCCAGTTGGCCCTGCATCCGGCTGCCGGCGTTGAACTCGGTCTGGCCATGGCGCAGCATCACCAGGCGACGCACCCTCACGCGCCGTCCTCACCGGCACCGCCGCCATCACCATCAGCGATGTCGACGTCGACCACCGGACAGTCCCGCCACAGCCGATCAAGGGCATAGAAGTTGCGTTCGTCCTGGTGCTGGATGTGGACCACGATGTCGATGTAATCCAGCAGCACCCAACGCCCCTCGCGGGTTCCCTCCCTGCGGGCCGGCTTGTAACCCGCCAGCCGCATCGTGTCCTCCACCTCGTCGACGATGGCGTTGACCTGCCGTTCGTTGGCCGCCGAGGCGATCACGAAGCAGTCGGTGATCACGAGTTGTTCGGAAACGTCGATGACGACGATGTCCTGGGCCAGTTTGGCGGCGGCGGCACGGGCGGCCACCGTCGCCATCCCGATGGCCTCCGGCGATGCGGTCACCGTCGGACCTCCTCTGCGGTCGCCGCGTTGACCGGTTCACGGTAAAGGCGGCGTTTGGCGACGTACTGGACCACGCCGTCGGGCACCAGGTACCAGATCGGCCGGCCGCCCGCGGCCCGGGCCCGGCAGTCGGTGGAGGAAATCGCCAGCGCCGGGACCTCCACCAGACGTAGCGCACCGTCGGGTAGCCGGTCGAAGGCCTCCACGATATGGGACGCGGTGAGCTCGTAGCCGGGCCGACTGACGCCGATGAAGGTGGCCAGATCGAACAGCTCCTCCCAGCCCTGCCAGGTCAGAATCGAGGCCAGCGCGTCGGCGCCGGTGATGAAGAAGAGCTCACAATCCGGATACCGCCCGCGCAGGTCGCGCAAGGTGTCGGTGGTGTAGGTCGGACCGCCGCGGTCGACGTCCACCCGGCTGACCGAGAAGCGCGGATTGGACGCAGTGGCGATGACCGTCATCAGGTAGCGGTCCTCGGCCGCGGTGACGTGCCGATCCTTCTGCCACGGCGTACCGGTGGGTACGAACACCACCTCATCGAGGCCAAGCAGGTCGGCGACTTCGCTGGCCGCGACGAGGTGGCCGTTGTGGATGGGATCGAATGTCCCGCCCATCACGCCGACCCTGCGCCGGGGAACCAGCCGAGACGTCACGGTGTGACAGCTTACGGCTCAGACCGGCAGCAGCTGGTCGATGACGCCTGCCAGCTGTTTGGCCGACCGGCATTCATGCATGGTGATGACGTCGGTATAGCGCGGCACCGCCGAATCGCCGCTGCCCCACAGGTGCCGTGGCTCCGGATTGAGCCAGTGCGCGTGCCGGCTCGCGGTCACCATATGGGTGAGCACGTCGGCGGCCGGATTGCGGTAGTTGGTGCGGCCGTCGCCGAGGATCAGCAGCGAGCTGCGCGGGGACAGCACGCCCGGGAAGTTCTCGGTGAACGAGACGAACGCGTTGCCGTAGTCGGAGTGGCCGTCGCGGGTGTACACCCCCGCCTCCCGGGTGATCCGCTGGATGGCGACCGCGAGGTCGGCGTCGGGACCGAACAGGTGGGTCACCTCGTCGGTGGTGTCGATGAAGGCGAAGACGCGGACCCGGGAGAACTGCTGGCGCAGCGCGTGCACGAGCAGCAGGGTGAAATGGCTGAAGCCGGCGACCGAGCCGGACACGTCGCACAGCACCACCAGTTCCGGCCGCGCCGGGCGGGGCTTGCGCAGCACCACGTCGATCGGCACACCTCCGGTGGACATCGACTTGCGCAGCGTCTTGCGCAGGTCGATCGCCCCGGCCCTGGCGCGGCGCCGCCGCGCCGCCAGCCGGGTGGCCAGCGTGCGGGCCAGCGGGGCCACCACCCGGCGCATCTGGCGCAGCTGATCGCCGGAGGCCCGGAGGAACTCGACGTTCTCGGCCAGTTGCGGGATGCCGTACATCTGGACGTGCTCACGGCCCAGCTGCTCGGCGGTGCGGCGCTTGGTCTCACCCTCCACCATCCGGCGCAGCTGCGCGATCTTCTGCGCGGCAAGGGCTTTGGCGATCTGTTCCTGCGTCGGCGACGGCTCGTCGCCGTGCGGGGCAAGCAACCCGGCCAGCAGCCGGCCCTCCAGCTGATCCAGGCCCATCGCCTTGAGCGCCTGGTAGGAGGAATACGACGGTCCCCGACTGGAGGTGTAACGGCCATGCGCCTCGACGATCGCGGCGATCATCGCGACCAGCCGATCGTCGAGATCGCCGATATCGGGGTTGTCGGTGAGCAGCTCCAGCAGCATCCCCCGCATCGCCTCAAGATCCTGCGGGTCGGGCCGGTCGGGATCCTCGGCGCCGTCCTCGAGGACAACGGTTCGCCCGCCGACGGCGGCCGGCCACCACAGGTCGAACAGCGCGTCATAGGTCTGCCGGTGGTCGGGCCGACGCAGCACCGCGCAGGCCAGTCCTTCCCGCACCGTCTCCCGGTCGCTGAGGTCGAGCACGCTGAGCACCTGGCCGGCATCGACGGTCTCCGAGGGTCCCACTGAGATGCCTTGGGCCCGAAGGGCTTCGACGAACCCGACCAGGTGGCCGGGCAGGCCGTTGGGGGCCAGCGGCTGGGGCGGTCGGGTCCTGCGTGCGGCCATCGTCGTTGCCTAGTTCAGCCGGAGCTCACCGGCGGCGCGCTGCTGGTCGGACTGGTGTTTGAGCACCACGCCCAGCGTCGCGGCGATGGTGGCATCGTCGATGGTGTCCATACCCAGCGCCAGCAGGGTGCGCCCCCAGTCGATGGTCTCGGCCACCGACGGCACCTTCTTGAGCGCCATGCCGCGCAGCACGCCGATGATGCGGACGAGTTCGGCGGCCAGCCGCTCGGGCAGCTCGGGTACCCGGGACAGCAGGATGCGGCGCTCCAGGTCGGGATCGGGAAAGTCGATGTGCAGGAACAGGCACCGGCGTTTGAGGGCCTCGGACAACTCGCGGGTGGCGTTGGAGGTCAGCACCACGAACGGCTTGCGGGTGGCGGTGATGGTGCCCAGTTCGGGAACGGTGACCGCGAAGTCGCTGAGCACCTCCAGCAGCAGGCCTTCGATCTCGATATCGGCCTTGTCGGTCTCGTCGATCAGCAGCACGGTCGGCTCGGTGCGCCGGATGGCGGTCAGCAGCGGTCGCGACAGCAGGAACTCCTCGCTGAACACGTCGTCCTTGGTGCGGTCCCAGTCACCGCCCGAGCCGGACTGGATGCGCAGGATCTGCTTGGCGTGGTTCCACTCGTAGAGTGCGCGGGCCTCGTCGACACCCTCGTAGCACTGCAATCGCACCAACTCCGACCCGGTGGACTGGGCCACCGCGCGGGCCAGTTCGGTCTTGCCGACCCCGGCGGGGCCTTCGACCAGAAGCGGTTTGCCCAGCCGGTCGGCCAGGAAAACCGCGGTGGCGGTGGCGGTGTCGGGCAGGTAGCCGGTCTCGGCGAGCCGGCGCGCGACATCGTCGATATCAGCGAACAGCGGCACCACGGGTGCCGGGGTATCAGTCACTGCGGTCTCCAGTCTCGAGGATCAGGCGGGCCGGGTGTGGCCGTCGCCGAAGACGATCCACTTGGTCGAGGTCAGTTCGGGCAGGCCCATAGGGCCGCGGGCGTGCAGTTTCTGGGTGGAGATACCGATCTCGGCGCCGAAGCCGAACTGCTCGCCGTCGGTGAATGCGGTGGAGGCGTTGACCATCACCGCGGCGGCGTCGACGAGTTCGGTGAAACGCTGCGCGGCCGCCAGATCGGTGGTGACGATGGCCTCGGTGTGCCCGGTGCCGTAGGTGTTGATGTGCTCGATGGCGGCGTCGAGTCCGTCGACGAACGCCAGCGCGATGTCCATCGACAGGAACTCGGCGCGGAGCTCGTCCTCGGTCGGATTCTCGTGCACCGTCACCCCGGCCTGCCGCAGCGCGCCCACGAGTCGCGGCCCGGCGATCTCGGCCAGCGCGGAGTCGATGAGCAGGGTCTCGGCGGCGTTGCAGACGCTGGGCCGGCGGGTCTTGGCGTTCAACACGATTCGCTCGGCGACGTCGAGGTCGGCATCGGCGTGCACGTAGACATGACAGTTGCCGACGCCGGTCTCGATGGTGGGCACGGTCGCATCGCGCACCACTGCGTCGATCAGCCCGGCCCCGCCGCGCGGGATCACCACGTCGACCAGACCACGGGCCTGGATGAGATGGGTGACGCTGGCGCGGTCGGCGCTGGGCAGCAGTTGCACCGCATCCTCGGGCAGACCTTCACCGCACAGCGCGCCGCGCAGCGCCGAAACCAGCTCCGCGTTGGACTGGGCGGCCGAGGAACTACCGCGCAGCAGCACGGCGTTGCCGGACTTGAGCGTGAGCCCGAAGGCATCGACGGTGACATTGGGGCGGCCCTCGTAGACGATGCCGACCACGCCCAGGGGCACCCGCTGCTGGCGCACCTGCAGGCCGTTGGGCAGGGTGCTTCCGCGCAGAACCTCGCCGATCGGGTCGGGCAGCCCGGCCACCTGGCGCAGCCCGGCGGCGATCCCGTCCACCCGCTGCGGGTTGAGTGCCAGTCGGTCCAGCATCGCCTCCGGCGTTCCGGCCGCCCGCGCCACTGCCAGGTCCTCGGCGTTGGCGGCCAGGATCTGATGGGTGTGGGCCAGTACCGCATCGGCGGCGGCGTGCAGGGCCCGGTTCTTGACCGTGGTGGTCAGCGAACCCAGGGTCCGCATGGCAACCCTGGCCCGTCGGGCGGCGTCGTGCACCGTCTGGCGCACGTCGACGTCGGCAGCGTTGGCTTGCACGCTCATTTCCTCAGGGTATCGGTTCCCCACCAACCGGAAGGTTGGGGCTAACGTCAACGCCGTGATCGGCTCATGACCACCGCGGCGCGCCGTGTCGAGTTGCACCGGCGGATCCGGCTGCTGGTCTGGGCGACCATCGGCTACAACGTCATCGAAGCGGTCATCGCGTTGACTGCGGGGGTGCGGGCCTCGTCCACGGCGCTGGTGGGCTTCGGCCTGGACTCGGTGGTCGAGGTCGCCGCCGCGGCCGCGGTCGCCTGGCAGTTCGCCGCCGCCGACCCGGAGCGCCGGGAGAAGGCCGCGCTGCGGTTCATCGCGTGGGCGTTCTTCGTCCTCGCCGGCTACATCACCGTGGACTCGGTGCTGGCACTGTCCGGGTCCGGCGCGGCCCGGCCCTCGCCGGTCGGCATCGGACTGGCCGTGGTGAGCCTTGCGGTGATGCCCCTGCTGGCCTGGCTGCAGATCCGCGCCGGCCGAGAGCTCGGTTCGCGTTCCGCGGTCGCCGAGGCCAAGCAGACCCTGCTGTGCAGCTACCTGTCGGCGGTGCTGCTGGTCGGCCTGGTCCTCAACGCCCTGTTCGGGTGGACGTGGGCCGATCCCATCGCCGCACTGGTGATCGCCGGGTTCGCGGTCCGCGAAGGCAGGCGGGCCTGGCGCGGCGACCCGTGTTGCTAACTCCTAACGAAGCGATCACGGCACCGCGTGGCCGACGCCGTGGCGAACCGCGAGGTTGCTAATTTGCGCCGATGACAGTCTCGTGGGCGCGCCGATGTGCCGCGGCAACCGGTGCGGCACTGCTGCTGCCGGGTCTGGTGACGGCCCCGACCGCGGCCGCCTTCTCCCGTGAGGGCCTGCCGATCGAGATCCTGGCGGTGCCGTCGCCGGCGATGGGCCGCGATATCCGGATCGAGTTCCAGGGCGGCGGTCCGCATGCGGTGTACCTGCTGGACGGTCTTCGTGCCGAGGAGGAGACCAGCGGCTGGGACATCAACACCGCCGCCTTCGAGTGGTACTACCAATCGGGCCTGTCGGTGGTGATGCCGGTCGGCGGCCAGTCGAGTTTCTACACCGACTGGTATCGGCCGGCGAAGGGCCGCGCCGGAACCGTCACCTACAAGTGGGAGACGTTCCTGACCCGCGAACTGCCGTCCTGGCTGGCGGCCAACCGGGGCGTCGAACCGACCGGCAACGCCATCGTGGGCCTGTCGATGTCGGGCGGGTCGGCGCTGAACCTGGCGATCTGGCATCCCGCGCTGTTCCTCTTCGCCGCATCGCTGTCCGGCTTCCTCAATCCGTCGCTGGGGTTGTGGCCGATCCTGATCAATGTCGCGATGCGCGACGCCGGCGGCTTCAGTGCCACCGATATGTGGGGCCCCAAGGGGGACCCCGCCTGGAAGCGCAACGACCCGATGGTCAACGTCGGCCGACTGGTGGCCAACGGCACGGCGGTGTGGATCTACTGCGGCACCGGCGCACCCTCGGGCCTGGACAACGCCGAGGACCCCAATCTGGGCGTGCAGTTCACCGCCGGCTATCTGGAGAACGTCACCCTGGACACGAACAAGGAGTTCCAGAAGAAGTATCTGGCCGCGGGCGGCCGCAACGCCGTATTCAACTTCCCGCCGGCCGGAACCCACAGTTGGGGCTACTGGGGCGCGCAACTGCAGGCGATGAAGGCGGATATGCAACGGGTCCTCGGTGTCGGGCCGCCGCCCGGCTGAGAATCAGCCTTCGGGAATGCCTCGGTCGATCTCGTCGAGCCAGACCCGCGCCGACATGTCCGACGGCGCCCGCCAGTCGCCGCGGGGTGACAACGAACCGCCGTGGGACACCTTGGGCCCGTTGGGCATTGCCGATCGTTTGAACTGACTGAACGAGTAGAAGCGTTGCGCGAAGACGGCCAACCACCCCCGGATCTCCCGCAGTGAGTAGGCCGGTCGCTGTCCCGCCGGAAATCCCGGTGGCCAACTTCCCCGCTGCGGGTCGTTCCAGGCGTGCCAGGCCAGAAAGGCGATCTTGGCCGGCCGGAACCCGTAGCGCAGCACGTAGAACAGCGAGAAGTCCTGCAGCGGGTAAGGACCGACTTTGGCCTCGCTGCTCTGGATCTGCTCGCCGTCGCCCGCGGGCACCAGTTCCGGAGTGATCTCGGTATCGAGCACCGACTGCAGGATCTCCCCCACCTCGTCGTCGAACTGTCCCGAGGCGATGACCCACCGGATGAGATGCTGGATAA
>JBFYOR010000086.1:0-12414 GCA_041303695.1 Mycobacterium sp.
GGCGGCTGCGCACGCTCCCGCGGCTACTGCGGCGATGGCGGTGCGCTTGGCGGGGATGTTTCGTGAAGTCATCATTGTCCTGAAGTCGGGGTCGTGTCGCCTCGGTGACGGGCGCGATCGAGCCAATTAAACACGGCCGCCCACCTGAACGCGACCTGAATGCCGCCTGAGTGAGTCCTGAGTGTCGGACCGGCCGCCGCACCGGCCACGCCTAGCGCACCGGGAACCGGTACCCGTTGAGCAGGTGCAGCGCCGGCCCGGCTTGCGCCCGGGCGGCCACCACCCGGTGGGCCTCCTCGTTCTGCAGGGTGTAGACCCGTTCGTCGCCGAAGCCGCGGTCGATCCGGTCGCGTACGTAGGCCAGTTCGACCACCGCCATCGTGAACCGCTTGACCGACCAGGCGGCGCGCCGCCCGCCGAAGCGGTGTGCGCTGTTCACCGCCATCCGGCGCGACTTCAGCGAGCCCAGCCAGGTCGCCTCGGTCGGCGTCACCAGGCCGTGAGCCATCAGCCCGGGCAGCTTCGCGGCGATGATGTGGCGCTCCCGGCGCCGGCTCACCACCGCGAGGGTGATCGCCAGGCCGAAGATCGGCATCATCCACAGCACGTAGACGCCGAGGTAGGTGTTGGCGCCCAGCAACGCCGAGCCGTTCCACAGCCCGTGCATGACCACCGCGGCCAGATAGCCGAGCAGCAGCCAACCCAGCTTGGCGAACATCGAGCGCTGCTGCAGCGCGAAGTACACGCCGATACCGATCATCGTGGTGAACAGCGGGTGGGCGAACGGACCGAGCACCAGGCGCAGCCCGGCGATCGCCAGTGAGCCGCCCACCGTCTCCCCACTGGCGATATAGAAGATGTTCTCCAGCCAGGAGAAGCCCACCGCAGTGAAACCGGCGTAGATCAGGCAGTCGGTCATCGTGTTGAGTTCGCTGCGGCGCCGCCCGGTCATCATCAGCAGCAGGAACGCCCCCTTGGCGGCCTCCTCGATCACCGGGGCGCCGATGGCGATCGTGACGAAACTGGGTTCGTCCCCGCCGCCGCCGAAGGTCTGTTCGATGACGTGCTCGAAGGCCACCGACAGCAGCACCGCGACCGACGCGCCCCACAGGAACGCCATCACCAGCAGCCGCGGCGGTTCCGGCTCCCAGCGGTCCAGCCACAGGTAGCACCCCAGCACGCCCGCCATCGCCACGCTGGACAGCGCGAACCCCAGGACGGTGCCACCCGGGTCGACCGCGGTCAGCAGGGTCAGGATCAATGCCACGAGGGTGCCCAGGGCGATGATGGCCGCAAGTGGGGCGCCGACTTTGCGGACCGGGGCCGGAAGTGGCGGCCCGAGGCTGTTGAACACCGTGGGGGAGGACACCTCAGGAGAGTAGCTGTGGGGTGCACCCGGGTTTGGCCTGGCAGTCACCGGTCGAGTAGGCTCTCCCTCGGCTCCGCATGCAGTTCTGCGGGCCAAACACCAAGAAACCTGTCCCTACGATTAACCGTGTCCGGAGCAACCCAACAATATGCCCAGTCCCACCGTTACCTCGCCGCAAGTAGCCATCAATGACATCGGCTCGGCTGAGGACTTCCTCGCCGCTATCGACAAGACCATCAAGTACTTCAACGATGGCGACATCGTCGAGGGGACCATCGTCAAGGTGGACCGGGACGAGGTCCTGCTCGATATCGGTTACAAGACCGAAGGGGTCATCCCTTCCCGCGAACTCTCCATCAAGCACGACGTCGACCCCAATGAAGTGGTGTCCGTCGGCGACTTGGTGGAAGCCCTCGTCCTCACCAAGGAGGACAAGGAAGGCCGGCTGATCCTGTCCAAGAAGCGTGCTCAGTACGAGCGCGCCTGGGGCACCATCGAGGCGCTCAAGGAGAAGGACGAGGCCGTCAAGGGCACCGTCATCGAGGTCGTCAAGGGCGGCCTGATCCTCGACATCGGCCTGCGCGGCTTCCTGCCCGCCTCGCTGGTCGAGATGCGCAGGGTCCGCGACCTGCAGCCCTACATCGGCAAAGAAATCGAAGCCAAGATCATCGAGCTGGACAAGAACCGCAACAACGTGGTGCTGTCGCGGCGGGCGTGGCTCGAGCAGACCCAGTCCGAGGTGCGCAGCGAGTTCCTCAACCAGCTGGTCAAGGGCGCGGTCCGCAAGGGTGTCGTCTCCTCGATCGTCAACTTCGGCGCCTTCGTCGACCTCGGTGGAGTCGACGGCCTGGTGCACGTCTCCGAACTGTCCTGGAAGCACATCGACCACCCGTCCGAGGTCGTCCAGGTGGGCGACGAGGTCACCGTGGAGGTGCTGGACGTCGATATGGACCGCGAGCGGGTTTCGTTGTCGCTCAAGGCAACCCAGGAAGACCCGTGGCGGCACTTCGCCCGCACCCATGCCATCGGCCAGATCGTGCCGGGCAAGGTCACCAAACTGGTGCCGTTCGGCGCGTTCGTCCGCGTCGAGGAGGGCATCGAGGGCCTGGTGCACATCTCCGAGCTGTCCGAGCGCCACGTCGAGGTTCCCGACCAGGTTGTCGCCGTCGGCGACGACGCCCTGGTCAAGGTCATCGACATCGATCTGGAGCGCCGCCGCATCTCGCTGAGCCTCAAGCAGGCCAACGAGGATTACACCGAGGAGTTCGACCCCTCGAAGTACGGCATGGCCGACAGCTACGACGAGCAGGGCAACTACATCTTCCCGGAGGGCTTCGACGCCGAGACCAACGAGTGGCTCGACGGCTTCGATAAGCAGCGCACCGAGTGGGAGGCCCGCTACGCCGAGGCCGAGCGCCGGCACAAGATGCACACCGCGCAGATGGAGAAGTTCGCCGCTGCCGATGCTGCCGCTGCCGAGGAGCGCCCGACGAGTTCCTCGACGAGCTCGAGCTCGAG
The DNA here is from genome assembly GCA_041303695.1 of Mycobacterium sp. GTDB lineage: Bacteria > Actinomycetota > Actinomycetes > Mycobacteriales > Mycobacteriaceae > Mycobacterium. Next base: position 2,888 of record JBFYOR010000086.1, read on the forward strand.
TTCCGGTGAGGAGGCCGGCGGCTCGCTGGCCAGTGACGCCCAGTTGGCGGCGCTGCGCGAGAAGCTCGCCGGTAACGCCTAGCTCGCAATGCTGCGCATCGGCCTGACCGGGGGGATCGGTGCCGGCAAGTCAACGGTGTCCGCCACATTCTCAGAATGTGGCGGCATCGTTGTCGATGGGGACATCATCGCCCGCGAGGTCGTCGAACCGGGGACGACCGGGCTGACCAAGCTCGTCGAATCGTTCGGTCCGCAGATCCTGCGTGCCGACGGGGCCCTAGACCGACCGGCGCTGGCCGCGATCGCGTTCAGCGACGAGAACAAGCGCCAAACCCTCAATGGGATCGTCCACCCTCTGGTGGCGCACCGCCGCTCCGAGTTGATCGCGGCCGCCGCCGAGGATGCCGTGATCGTCGAGGATATTCCGCTGCTGGTGGAGTCCCAGATGGCGCCGATGTTCCCGTTGGTGGTGATCGTCGACGCCGATCCCGAGGTCCGGGTCCGGCGGCTCATCGACCACCGCGGCTTCAGCGAGGCCGACGCCCGGGCCCGCATCGCCGCTCAGGCGACCGAGGAGCAGCGCCGCCGGGTCGCCGACGTCTGGCTGGACAACTCCGGCACCGCGGGCCACCTCGTCGAGCAGGCCCGTGAGTTGTGGCATCAGCGGATCCTGCCGTTCGCGCACAATCTCGCGACCCGCAGGCCGACACCGGACCCGGATGACCTGGTGCCGGCGGACCCGTCCTGGGCACCGCAATCCGAGCGGATCCGGGCCCGTCTCAACACCGCCTGTGGGCATCGCGGGCTGCGCATCGACCACATCGGGTCCACCGCGGTCACCGGAATGGATGCCCGCGACATCATCGACGTCCAGGTGACGGTCGCGACCCCGGAACTCGCCGACGAACTCGCCGACGATCTGCTGCGGGCGGGCTACCCCCGAGTCGGGTCCGTCACCGCAGACCGGAGTGTCGACGGGTCAACAACCCTGTGGCCCAAGCGGTTACACGCCTCAGCCGATCCGGGTCGGCCCACCCACGTTCATATCAGGCCGGAAGGCAGTCCCAACCAGAGGTACGCGCTGCTGTTCGTCGACTGGCTCAACGCCAACCCAGGGGTGCGGGCCGACTACCTCGACGCCAAGCGGCACAACGGCACGGCGGCGTGGATCCTGGACGCGTATGTCCGGGCGGAATCCTGGGCGGACGGCACCGGCTGGTCTCCCGGGCCGGTCAGCTGACCGGAGCGCCCAGATCGTCCGCGGGTATCGGCAGGGCCGGGGCGTCCACCGCCGGGACGTCGAGGACCGGGGGATCGGTACCGTCGCCGGGCAGCGGTGCCGGCGGGTTCAGCACGTCGGCCGGCAGGCCCGTGGCGTTGCTCAGCGGGGCGCCGCAGTTCATCGCGCCGTAGTCCGGATCGTCGCGGGCCGGTGTGATCCTGGGGCCGATGAACTGGTCCGCCTGGGCGTACATCTGGTCGTCCACCAGGATCTCGCAGTGCAAGTTGGCCGAATACGGCCACTGGATGGAGATCCGCATCCCGGCCTCTTCGGGATCCGTCAGCACCGCGGTGGCCTCGAAGGTCCGGCCCGGCAGCATCGTCGGGTCGGCGCTGCTGACCTGGCTGTCACTGATCCGGTAGGTGACCAGCGCGCCCCGGGCCAGCCCGTCGATACGGGCCCGGTAGGTCACGTTGTGCTGCACGTCGTCGGACTGGACATCATCGTCGGCCGCCGCGACGCCCGGCGCCAGGGGTAGCGCGACCGCCAGCGCCACAACAGCACCAGCAGTGACCGATGGTCTCGTGCGTCCCACGGGGGACGAGAATACGCCTATCGCCAGCTCAGCTCCATCCCGGTGTCGGCCAACCAGGCGTTCAGGTCATGCCCGTGGGCGGCCAGGCCGTCAACGGCGGCAACCGCGCATGTCAGCGCGGCCTCGGCGGTTTCGGTGCTCAGTAACCCCAGTCGATGGGCGCCGAGCAGCTCGTCGAGGTCGATCAGGTCGGTGCCGCGACCGGTGCGGATCACCAGGTCGAGGTAGTGGTCCTCGGACTGCCAGCGGTCCGGGCCGACGGTGATGTGGCCGACGTCGAGGTAGTAGTCCTGGTCACGCTCATGGCCGGGGTTGAAATGGAAGACGTTGGCCCGAATACCCAGCGATGGCAGCAGCCAGGACTCGAGGTAGTGAAACTGGACCCGGCCGGGGGTGGGCCGGGCCATGTAGAGCCCCCAGGGGCATAGCCGGAACTCGTCGACGGCCCGCACGATCCCCTTGGGGTCGGTGTTGGTGCGGGCGATGAGGTCGAACGTCTCATGTTTGGGTGGGTGGATCGGCTCAGTTTAGGACGTCGGACCGGGATGCGGCAGCTGTCGGCGGCCCCGCCTACCCTGTGTGCATGGCCTTCGCCACTGAGCGCCCCGTGGTCGCCCACTCCGAGTACCGCGCGGTCGAGGACGCGGTGCGCTCCGGCGCGCGGTTCGAGGTGGTCAGCCCCTTCCAGCCGGCCGGGGACCAGCCTGCCGCGATCGACGAGTTGGAGCGACGGATCCGGGCGGGGGAGCGCGAGGTGGTGCTGCTCGGCGCGACCGGCACCGGCAAGTCGGCCACCACCGCGTGGCTGATCGAGCGGCTGCAGCGGCCGACCCTGGTGATGGCGCCCAACAAGACACTTGCCGCTCAGCTGGCCAACGAACTGCGGGAAATGTTGCCGCACAACGCCGTCGAGTACTTCGTCTCCTACTACGACTACTACCAGCCCGAGGCCTACATCGCCCAGACCGACACCTACATCGAGAAGGACAGCTCGATCAACGACGATGTCGAACGGCTGCGGCACTCGGCCACCTCGAACCTGTTGTCGCGCCGTGACGTGGTGGTGGTCGCCTCGGTGTCGTGCATCTACGGTCTGGGTACGCCGCAGTCCTATCTGGACCGGTCGGTGGAGTTGCAGGTCGGCACCGAGGTGCCCAGAGATGGTCTGCTGAGACTTCTCGTTGATGTCCAGTACGACCGCAATGACATGTCCTTCACCCGGGGAACGTTCCGGGTACGCGGCGACACCGTGGAGATCATCCCGTCCTACGAGGAACTCGCGGTCCGCATCGAGTACTTCGGCGACGAGATCGAGGCGCTGTACTACCTGCACCCGTTGACCGGTGACGTCGTCCGCAAGGTGGACTCGGTGCGGATCTTCCCGGCCACCCACTACGTCGCCGGCCCGGAACGGATGGCGCAGGCCATCTCGACCATCGAGTCCGAACTCGCCGAGCGCCTGGCCGACCTCGAGGGCCACGGCAAGCTGCTGGAGGCCCAGCGGCTGCGGATGCGGACCAACTACGACATCGAGATGATGCGCCAGGTCGGCTTCTGTTCGGGCATCGAGAACTACTCACGACATATCGACGGCCGGCCCGCCGGCTCGGCACCGTCCACCCTGCTGGACTACTTCCCGGAGGATTTCCTCCTGGTCATCGACGAATCCCATGTGACGGTCCCGCAGATCGGCGGCATGTACGAGGGCGATATGTCCCGCAAGCGCAACCTGGTCGAGTTCGGCTTCCGGCTGCCCTCGGCGGTCGACAACCGGCCGCTGACCTGGGAGGAGTTCAGCCAGCGGGTCGGCCAGACGGTGTACCTGTCGGCCACCCCCGGACCCTACGAACTGGCCCAGACCGGTGGCGAGTTCGTCGAACAGGTCATTCGTCCCACCGGCCTGCTGGACCCGAAGGTGGTGGTCAAACCGACCAAGGGCCAGATCGACGACCTGATCGGCGAGATCCGGGCCCGCGCCGAGCGGGATGAGCGGGTGCTGGTCACCACGCTGACCAAGAAGATGGCCGAGGACCTCACCGACTACCTGCTCGAGATGGGCATCCGGGTGCGCTACCTGCACTCGGAGGTCGACACTCTGCGCCGGGTGGAGTTGCTGCGGCAACTGCGACTGGGGGACTACGACGTGCTCATCGGCATCAACCTGCTGCGCGAGGGTTTGGACCTGCCGGAGGTGTCGCTGGTCTCGATCCTCGACGCCGACAAGGAGGGCTTCCTGCGTTCGGCGCGCAGCCTGATCCAGACCATCGGCCGGGCCGCGCGCAACGTCTCCGGTGAAGTCCACATGTATGCCGACAAACTCACCGATTCGATGAAGCAGGCCATCGACGAGACCGATCGCCGGCGGGCGAAACAGATCGCCTATAACGAGGCGCACGGGGTAGACCCCCAGCCACTGCGCAAGAAGATCGCCGACATCCTCGACCAGGTCTACAGCGAAGCCGACGATACCGACGCAAACGTCGACGTCGGCGGATCCGGCCGTAACGCCTCCCGGGGCAGGCGGGCCCAGGGCGAGCCGGGCCGGACAGGGAGTTCCGGCATCATCGACGGCCGCGACGTCGCGGCGATGCCGCGCGCGGAACTCGCCGACCTCATCAAGGAACTCACCGCCCAGATGATGGCGGCCGCCCGTGATCTGCAGTTCGAACTCGCCGCCCGGTTGCGCGACGAGATCGCCGATCTGAAGAAGGAACTGCGCGGTATGGATGCCGCGGGCTTGAGCTGATCCATCAGGTACTTCCACTCGAAATGTGGCTTCACCGAACGCGGTAGTAACTGTGATGCCTCCGCTTGGCCACGGTTCGATAACCACCCGATTCGCCTCCCCGCCCCGTGTCTTACACGTCTGTAGTTTCGCCTCAGACCTCAACACGGAATGGGAAAAACATGTCAAGGACCTTCGCTCGGTTCACCATCAAAGTCGCGGCCGGAGCAGGGATGTTCGGGGCCGCGCTGGCGTTCAGCCCAGCGACGACTGCGACGCCGTTCAAGACTGGCGGCTACGAGTGCGTATCCGATGCGGCGGGTGCCGCCGCGGACCCTGTTGCCGCAGCCTGCGCAGGAGCTCCCGTGGCTGACATGGCCGGCGTCCCGATGGCATTGCCCGGACCGATTCCGGCGGCGGCCGCAGCGCTAGGTGCACTCCCTGCGGTGGTTCCTCCGGTCCCGGTGGTGGTTCCTCCGGTTCCGGTGGTCGTGCCTCCGGTTCCAGTGGGTGTTCCGCCAGTGGGTGGTGTGCTCCCGGTCGGCGCTCCAGTGGTGGGCGGTGCGCTCCCGGTCGGCGCTCCAGTGGTGGGGGCTGCGGGTGCTCCGGTGATTGCCCCGCTGCCCGGCGCTCCGATCCTGGACATGGCCGGGGGTAAGGGCGCATCAACGGGTACCACTCCGGCCGGTGGCCCGATAGCGGGTGTGCCGATCATCCCGGGCCCAGCCGTCGGCTGAGGCTGGGGCTGAACGAATTTTGACCTTTCAGGGAGTAGGAGCAATGCGGGCGGTTGTTCGGAGCGTCTTGGCAGTGACCGCGATCGCGGTGAGCGTGTTTGCGGGGCCGGTTGGGAACAGCATGGCCGCCGTGAGCCGGGTGAACCACGTCGACATCGTCTCGGTGCAGCCCGAATCCGGCCCGGCGGTCGGGGTGGCGCACCCCGTGGTCGTCACGTTCGCAGGGCCCATCGCGAACCGTCCCGCCGCTGAGCGAGCCATCGACATCACCTCGGCGCCTGCGATGACAGGCAGGTTCGAATGGCTCGGCAGCGACGTCGTGCAGTGGGTTCCCGACGGGTTCTGGCCGGCTCACAGCACAGTCGCGCTGTCGGTCGGTGGGCGGCCAAGGACTTTCGCAACCGGTCCGAAGGTCCTCGGCGTTGCCAGCGTCGCCGATCACACGTTCACCGTGACCATCGACGGTGTCGAATCGGGACCCTCGTCGCCGCTGCCGGCGCCGCACCACCGGCCGAACTGGGGCGAGCCCGGGGTGTTCCCGGCATCGATGGGCCGGACCAAGTATCCAACGCCGGTCGGCATCTACCGGGTGATGGCCAAGGAGCGCGGGATAGTGATGGATTCGAGCACCGTCGGAATTCCGGTCAACAGTCCCGACGGTTACCACCTCGAGGTGGATTACGCCGTCCGGTTCACCGGCCGCGGACTCTTCGTGCATTCCGCGCCCTGGGCGGTGAACTCACTGGGAAGTGCGAATGTCAGTCACGGCTGCGTCAGCTTGAGTGTCGAGGACGCGGAGTGGTATTTCAACACCGTCAAGGTCGGTGACCCAATCATCGTGCGGGAGAACAGCCTCGAAGTTCCGTCCGAGCCCAGAATGGGATTCGCCTACTGAGTTGGAGCGGGCGGCCTAGTCCGATCACCGGGTCGACTTGGTGACCTGGGCGAAGCTGAACTGCCAGCGTTCCACGACACCGAACCCGAACCGGCTGGGCACCTGGTAGGCCATCGACCGTCCGAGTCGGGGGCCGGGGGATAACTCCGGTCCGCGTTGGTGGTCCGGCAGGGTCGGATCGCGTTCGGTGACGGTCCACAATGCCGGGCAGTCGGGCATCTTGTCCGCCCACGCCCAGACCGCGATGTGGCTGTCCCACAGCCGTTCCCGCTGCAGAGCGGTGCGGCCGCGGCCGTAGTCCCGCAGGGTCTGGTAGACGGCGGGGCGGGCCGCGGTCAACGGCCGGATCGGGCCGGGCTCCCAGGTTGTGGAGTTGTCCAGCACCAGACAATCTCCGGGGGCGGCGTGGCGGGCGATCACGTCGGCCACCGCGCTGTAGTCCATACCCGCCTTGGCGTACGGGCCGCGCTGGGCCAGATAGTTCGGTGCCGCCGCGGTCGCCAAGCAGGCCAGGATCACCGTGATCCCGGCTCGCGACCGTCCTGCCGTCACGACACCGAAGCCCAGCAGCAGGGCGAAGGCCGGAACCGTGAACGACAGGTACCGCGGATAGTAGATCGGATGGCGCAGCAGCGAATAAGCCAGCAACGCCACGGTTGGGGCTGCGATCCAGGTGCCGGTGATGGCCAGTAGCGCACCCGGACGGCCGGCACCGAATCGCAACCCGGCCGCCAGAGCGGCCCCCAGGATGATCCCGGCGGCCACCGCCGCCGGTAGCGAGAGGTCGAAGTACTGCTCCTGCAGGATCTCTCCGACGGTGTCGGAACTCACCGGCGAGATCCACTGCACCTGGAACAACTGTGACTGGGCGAATACCAGGAAGGGCACCGTGGCCGCTGCGGCGGCGGCGACGGCAGCCGCCCAGTAGCGCAGGGTCTGCGGCCGCTGGGCGCACATCGCCACGACCACGGCGTGCGCCGGCACGATCAACACCAGGAACACGTTGAGCAGCGTGGCGATCACCAGCAGCACCGCGTAGACCGACCACCACCATGGCCGCCCGCGACGGGCCGCCCGGACGCAGAACACCGTCAACCACACCGCCACGGCCATCGACAGCGCATACGAGCGGGTCTCCATCCCGGCCCAGGTCACCCGGGGCAGGATCGCGAACACGACCCCGGCGGTGACGGCCACCGTCCTGGTGGACAGCTGCTTGCCGAGCACCACCACGCCCGCGGCAGCCAGGCCGGCCGCCAGCGCACTGGACAGCCGGGAGGCGAACTCGGTGGTCGGGAACACGGCGTACCAGCCGTGCATGAGCAGGTAGTACAGCCCGTGGACGGCGTCGATATTGCCCACCATCCGCCACAGCTGCGGTACCGAACGGGTGGCCGCGGACAGCGTCGCGGCCTCGTCGAACCACAGCGAGGGCCGGGCTGCGCCCGCGGCGCTGACGGCGGCCGTGAGCACCGCCACCGCGGCGGCGTCCCACTGCCGGGACCCCGGGAAGGACCGTGCGGCGGCGACGGCCACCGGCCGTGGCTGTACCGAGATGCTCACCTGAGGAACCGTAGTGGCAGCGGCGGGGTATCTCCGGGGGCGGCTGTAGCGAACGTCACCCCCCGGCGTTTACCCTCATCGGGGCGTGTCCGGCGGGCGTGCCCGGACGGCACGTGCCCTGAATCGCACGTGGCCGCGGGGTTGAGGCGTTACTGTTCCCGTTGGCGTTGCAACTTTGACTGGAGGGCACGAATGAGCGGTTACAAGACCGTGGTCGTCGGCACGGACGGCTCGGAATCCTCGCTTCGTGCGGTCATCCGAGCCGGGCAACTGGCTTCCGGGCCCGACGCGAAGGTCATCGTGGTGACCGCCTACCTGCCCGGCGCGGAGGACACCCGGGCCGCTGACATGCTCAAAGACGAGGGCTACAAGGTCACCGGCAACGCCCCGATCTACGAAATCCTGCGGGATGCCGGGGAGAAGGCGAAGGCCGCCGGTGCCGCCAACGTCGAGGAGCGCGCCGTCGAGGGAGCGCCCGTCGAGGCGCTCGTCGACCTCGCCAACGAGGTCGGGGCCGACCTGCTCGTGGTCGGCAACGTCGGGCTCAACACCATCGCCGGCCGGCTGCTCGGCTCGGTGCCCGCGAACGTCGCGCGCAAGTCGAAGACCGACGTGCTGATCGTCCACACCACGAACTAGGACACCCGGTCGCGCCGCAGTGACCACCAACGGCCCCCGCTCGGACGGCACGGCTGTCCGAACCCGGCAGTGGGTCGACGGTGTGTTGAAGAGCGAGAGCTTTCCGCTCGAAGAACTCGCCGAGCACATCCACGACGATGGTTCGCTGGTGTGGGTGGATCTGTGCAACCCCGATCACGGACTACTCGGCGAGTTGGCCGACGAACTCGGCCTTGATCCGCGCGCCGTTGAGGACGTCGTCGAGCACACCGAGCGCACCAAGGCCACCCGCTACGCCACCCACACCTTCCTCACCGTCTATGCGACCGCTCTGGGCGTGCAGATTCCCGGCGCAATCGAGTCGCGGCTGCTGACCGCACGGGTGTCGATCTTCGTACTGCCCACGGCTGTGGTGACCGTTCGGCACGAAAGTGACCCGGCGCGACCGGTTTTCGATATCGACGATGTGGTCCGGCGTTGGGACGACAATGCCGACCTGCTGCGCAAAGGCAGCCCGGCACTGCTGCACGGGATCCTCGACGTGGTGGTAGACGGGCAGTTCGACACCATCCAGCAACTCGACGATGCCATCGAGTCGCTGGAAGACGGACTCTTCGACGACCACTCGCAGACCCGTCAGCTGCAACGTGACACCTACCGGCTGCGAAAGGAACTCGTCGAACTGCGCCGCATCGTGCTGCCCATGCGCGAGGTGGTCAACACGATCATGCGGCGCAGCGCCCTCGGCGGTGATTCCGCTGAACTGGAAGGCTGGTATTCGGATCTGTACGACCATGTCATCCGGGCCGCCGAATGGACGGAGTCGTTGCGGGACATGGTCACCACGGTGTTCGAGACGAATCTGTCGCTGCAGGACGCCCGGTTGAACACGATCATGAAGAAACTGACCGGCTGGGCGGCCATCATCGCCGTGCCCACCCTGGTCACCGGGTGGTACGGGCAGAACATCCCTTACCCCGGCTACGGCAACGACTGGGGGGTGTGGACCAGCGCGGTGGCTTCGGTGCTCGCCTCGGTGGCGTTGTACATCGGATTCAAACGTCGCAGCTGGATCTGAACACCACACCAGGGCTAGGAGACCACAATCGATGGACGACCAGATTGCACCCCTGCGGCGCTACGTGCGGGCGATGACCGAGTTGGTCTCAGCG
>JBFYOR010000087.1:0-11023 GCA_041303695.1 Mycobacterium sp.
TCGCGAAAAAAGTCGCCCGAGAGTGCGATTTTGCGTCTGCTCGCGGGGGACGGGGAGACGGGGAGTGGGCGGAATCCGGTCGACGGTCAGGTGGGCCGCAGCGGCGCCGGGCTCCACAACCCGCTGCGGGTGGCGGTTCCCAGGTCCAGTCGGGCCGGGCGAGCGTTCGGGTAGTAGAGGGTCAGCCGCTGCAACGCGCCCCAGTCCCGGAACCAGTCGTCCTTCAGATAACTGGGCACGGTGGTGGCGCGGAACAGCAGTTCGCTGATGCCCAATGGGCCTCCGCCGATGTTGTCCATCACCGGGGAGTTGGCGTCCGCCCCGAAGCGGTCCGGCAGGATCCGCCATTTCGGCACTTCGGTGACCCCGGCGGAGTGCCCGAACGGGCGTTGACACGGGAACGCCAGGCCCACCAGCCAGTCCAGCAGGACCGGGTCCTGCGAGCCGACGACCTGCTGCAGGGTGCTCAGCCTGGGAATCCGGGGCGGGGTGACGGCGATCCAATGCTGCGGCGCCAGATCGTCATCGGTGGCGACCACCCGGATCAGCGTCGCCTCGGCGGGGATCGCGGCCAGTGGTGCCCGCAGGTTGCGCCAGGCCGGGGCGGGGCCGATATCGGCGAACCCCAGCGATCCGCCCGCCTTACCCCCGGCGGCCTGCTGATCGGTGGCCCACTGGACGGTGACCTCATCCTGGTCGAAGCGGCCGGCCGCCGACACCACCACCAGAGGTGCGGAATCGTCACCGACAGTCTCCCGCGGCGGCAGCCGGAACCACGCCGACCGCAGCCGCGCCTGCTGCTGCACCCCGGCTCGCCAGCTGCCCAGCACCGGGGTGCGGGCCGGATCCAGTCCGTAGGGCAGCCGCGCCTTGGATCCGTTGACGCCGGCGCTGACGGCTGTACCGTCCCCGGTTTCGGACGCGGTGTCATCGATGTCCGCATCGACGAAGTTCCCACCTTCCGGGGGCTCCATCACCGGTTCGGCGGAGATATCGGCCGGAATGCCGTTGGGGGAGAAGCCCTCCGAGATCCCTGCGCTGAGTGCGTCCTTGACCGGTACGCGCACCGGGCTGAGCATCCCGGCGTTGGGGTTCGGCTCGACCAGGACGTCGTCGGCCAGTCCACAGGTCTTCCCGGTCAACGACTGGAGGTTCGACCGGCCGACCGACCAGGCCGGGTACTGGTTGACCATCCCGAGGGTCAGTGATGCGACCTCGAAGATGACCAGCAGCCAGGCCGCGACCGCCAGCGGCGAACCGACGACCCGCGACCACCGGGTGGGTGGCCCATCTGCCCCAATGCTGGAGTCCCTGTCGCCGTCGGCGAAATGGAACCAGGTGGCCACCAGCAGTGCGACCACCGTCAGGCCCAGGAGCACCGTGGTGAAACCGAGCCGCCACTCCGGGAACTGGTTGGCCCACGGCACGCCGAAGTTGGAGACGTACCACCAGCCGTTGACGCTGGCGAAGGACAGCGCCGTCACGAACAGCGTCGCAGCGGCGAATACCGCCCGGTTGCGCCGTGACCCCAGGACGTGGGCGGTGACGGCGACGGCCGCCAGCGCACCCACCGAGCCGGCCAGGCCGGCGAAGACGCCGAAGTGGTGGGTCCACTTGGTCGGGGTGAACATCATCGCCAGGAAGGAGATGACGGTGATCCCGATGATCCGACGGCTGGGCCCGGCCGCGGTGCCGGTGATGTGGCCGCGACGCAGCATCATGGCCACCGACACGGCGAGCGCGATGATCAGTGCCAGCACCGCGAAACGGCGGGCGATCGACCCGTCCGGTGTGGCCATCATCAGCCGCTCGTAGCGGGTGTGCTCGTCGAACCAGCTCAGGCTCGGCCCCACCGCGCGCTTGAGCGCGTTGGCCTGGGCCACGGCGGCGATGGTCTGGTCCCGGAACATCAGGATGATCGGCACGGTGGCCGCGGCCAGGATGGGCGCCAGCAGCGGCAGCAGGCCGAACTGCGCCGAACGGCGGCGCAGGATCGTGCGCAGCGGCCCGATGGCCACCAGCAGCGCGCCGATCGACGCGATGCCGGTCGGCCCGGAGAACAGCGTCAGGGCGCCGATGATGCAGGCCAGCGCGACTGGCAAGAGCCGGCTGGTGGCCACCCCGCGTTCCACCGAGCACCACGTCGCCAGGATTCCGAGGGCGATGATCGGTTCGGGCCGCAGGCCGTTGTTCAGCGGCAGCCAGAACGCCAGGAACAGGCCGGCGGCGGTCCAGGCGGCCGCCCGGCTGGTCTTGACCGCGTGCCCCAGCCGGGGGATCACCTCGCGGCTGATCAGCCACCAGCAGGCCAGCGCCATGAACAGCGTGGGCAGCCGCATCCAGATACTGGCGGTCGAGACGTGCGACCACATCGCCAGCAGGTCGTAGTACCAACCGAACGGCGCCTCCGGGGTACCGAACCAGCGGTAGTAGTTGGCCATGTAGCCGGAGCTCTCCGACACCCGGGCCATGGTGAGGATGTAGCCGTCGTCGGAGGTGTTGGCACCGACGAAATGCCACCAGACCAGGATGGCGATCACCAGGCCGTCCAGTCCGCTCAGCGACCACCAGCGGGCCGGGAGGAATCGGCGGTGCCGGGTCCCGTCGGCGGTGTCGATGACGTGCAGGGCGATGAGCGCGACGACGGTGAGTAGTACCCCGAGCACCATCACGGTGAGCTTCAGGGCGGTCGGGCCCGCGCTGTAGCGGGTGTCGATGGTGGCCGCGAAGCTCAATCCCGGTGGCGCCGGCCCGGTCAGGTCGGTGAACACCCCGACGATCTGCGGGCGGAAGTCGTACCCGCCGCGTTCACCGCGCAGCGGGGCATCGGGGTCGTCGCTGTCCGAGGCGGCGCCGGAGGTGGCCGGGGAATCCACCGGACCCTGGGTCAGGCCGACGAACTCGCCGGTCACCTTGTCGGCCCGGGCGGTGAATCGCAGTTCCCGGCAGGCCGGGCTGAGCACCTGGCTCATCGGCGCCACCACCACCGGGGTGTTGCGCACGACGACGACGAGTTCGTCGTTGGCCCGCTGGATCAACAGGCCGCGATCGACGGCCTTCGGGGCCTGTTTGGGAACGGTGGACAGCAGGACCGTCCGGGTGGAGTTCAGTCCGGCCGCGGCGCTACAGGGAACCGTGATGGTCAGTTCGGTGGGCACGTATCCGATCAGCGGGGCGGTGACGCTGTCCAGGACGCCGTTCTGCGGCCAGTTCAATTCGGCGGTGGTCTGCTTGACCGGGAGGAACGGCGTCAGGATCGCGAATGCCGTTCCGAGCAGCCCGGCGATGACGGCAACCAGGCGGGCGGTTCGGTAGTTCGCCCCGGTCTGGTTCACGGGGCTAAATCGTAATTGCCCTGCCGGTAGGTCAGCGGCCAGGTCGTTTCATGCGTATTCGCATGATACGGTGCGATAATGCCTAAGACCGTGCAGATTCGCGACATCGATGACGATGTGTATGCCGGTTTGGTCCGCCGAGCAGCGGAGGAAGGCATCACCGTTCCCGAGCTACTGCGCCGGGAGGCCGCCCGGCTTGCCTCCCGGCCGTCCATGGCGCAGTGGCTGTCACGGATCGGGCGGCGTCCTTCGACGGTCTCCACCGCCGAGGTGCTGGCGACACTCAATGAGTGGCGCGGCGAGTGGCCCGATGATCGTCGTTGACGCGTCATGTCTGTTTGAGGTCGTTGCCGATACGCACCGGGCCGCGGAGATCGCGGAGCGGCTCGCGGCCGATCCCGACCAGGCTGCCCCCCATGTGATCGATGTCGAGGTGCTGGGCGTGATCCGCGCGCAGCATCTGCAGGGCCGACTCGATGCGACGGCCGCCGGGCAGGCGACCACGGACCTGCGGGACTGGCCGGGTGAGCGGTTCAGTCACCGCTGGTTGATCGACCGGGCGTGGCAGCTTCGCGATTCGGTGCGCGGGTGGGATGCGTTCTACGTCGCACTTGCCGAGGCCTTCGACGCCACGCTGCTGACCCTCGACGCCCGACTGGCCCGCGCACACGGCCCGGCCTGCCGGATCGACGTCATCGGTCCCGGCTGAACCGTTCCGGCTGAACTTCAGCCCATCGTCGTACGGATGGCCAGTACGAACGGGCCGATCGTCTGCACGGTGAAGTGGGGTTCGGCGAATAGTCCGGCGTCCAGTTCGACGGTGTAGCGCCGCACGTTGGGTTGGTTGGGGTAGACGTCCTCAGCCAGCCGCAGGGTGTAGGTGTTCGCGGACCCGGCCGCACCGCCGCGGCGCATCAGGAAGACCGTCGGGGCCTGCCAGGGCATGCCGTCGAGGGCCTCGGCGAACTCGTCGGGATCGGTCAACTCGCCCCACGACTCGATGGCCGCCGCACGTTTGTCGAACTCGGCCAGCGGATTGGCGTAGTGCGATGTCAGGCCCTGGAACCCGAAGTACGGATAGAAGGCCAGGAAGCTGTAGTCGGCGGTCATCACCACCGTCTCGTCGCGTGCCCGGCCGGTCGCCTCGAGGATCGCCTCATCGATGCGCGAGTAATACTTCTCGGCGCCGGGCGGGCGGCGGTCGCCGCGCTGACCGTCGCCGTCGGTGTCGGTGTAGGCGACTGTGAGATCGGGCCGCAGCACGTGCGGGATGTCCTGGCTGAAGCCGACGGCGCCGATCAGCCCGACCGCCATCCCCGCCGGGATGACCCGGCGACCCCACCGAGCGGCCGCCGAACGGGTGATCTCGATGAACCCGAAGACGCCCGCCGCCGCCAGCAGCACGGTCAGGGTGGGCTGCAGCCGGAAGGACAGCAACGTGGTCCCGGCCAGCGTCGTCAGCATCGACAGCAGCGACCAGGCGTAGAGCGCCAGCACCCCGATGCCCAGCGCGCCGGCCCGGACGGATCCGGGGGAAGTGGAACTCCAGCCTCGCCAGGCCAGCCACAGCGTCCCGAGCATGCACAGCGCACCCAGCAGGGAGAACTGCAGCATCGGGAAGGTCAGCACCGCCCCGTCGGCGGGCAGGTAGTGCTGGGCGCTGCCGGTGTCGTTGAGCGGGCCGCGCACCGCCCTGATCAGGAACGGCAGCCAGGTGATGGCCGCGATGGCCATCGCGATCGCCGCGATGACCGTCAGCCGGAGCAGCGGGGTGATGCTGCGCCGGGCGATAGCGGCAACCCCGGCCATGATCGTGACCGTGAACGCGGTGTAGGCCAGCAGCAGCGTGTAGAAGGTGGCGGCGAAGCCGAGGAAGATGCCGACGCCGACGACGGCCGCCCAACCCGAGTGTCGCGCAGCCGATTCCCGGGTCGCGCCGCCCCTGCCCTCCGAGCCGCCGCCCCGCAGGCCCGACCACGCCAGCACCAGCACCGGCGGGATCAGCACGGCGATGATGGCGCTGTAGGGCTCCGGGGAACTGTAGGCCAGCGTGACCGCGGCGGTGGCGATCGTGACGGCACACGCGTATTCGAATCGGATCATCGCCGACCAGAGCGCCATCGCCACCACGACGGCGATCGCGATCGAGGTGATTGCCCAGGGCTTGTACATCTCCCAACCCGGAGTCCCGGTGAGGGCGGCGGCCCGCCCACCGAGCCAGAACCAGCCGGGCGGATAGAACGGCGGCAGGCCCGCGTAGGTCATATCGCGCAGTGCGGCGTTGTCGGTGAAACGGGTGAGGTACTCGGTGCGGAACTGCTGGTCGACGGAGATGCCGAACAGGTAGAGCTTGGTCGCCCCCAGTGGCATCCCGAGTGTGACGACGGTGAAGCCCGCCAGGAACACCGAGGCCCCGATCCGGGCCACCTGGCGCCAGATGCCGCGGCGAAGCCGCCACAGCCACCCCATGGCGACCAGTCCGACGAGGCTGCTGACCTGTCCTACCGTCGTCAGTGCCTGCAACTGGTTAGACGAGGGGAACGCCGGCCACTCAACGCGCGAGATGGCCGCCAGGGCAACCACCGAGACGATGATCGCGACGACGGCGGCGAGCACCATCTGGCCGGCGGCCGACAGGCCGTTGCGCACCGACTGCACGCCTGGCTCAGATCGGCAGTTTGCGGAAGATGGGTCGCGGGATGTGCCGCAACACCATCATGACGTAGCGGAATGTCCCTGGCGCCCAGACCAACTCCTTGCCCTTGGCCGACGCGGTGACGGCCAGGTCGGCGACGTACTCCTTATCCACGGTGAGCGGCGCCTCCTTGACGTGCGCGCTCATCCTGGTCCGGACCTGCCCCGGCCGGATCACCAGGACATTGACGCCGAAGGGGCGCAACGCCTCCCCGAGGCCGAGGTAGAAACCGTCAAGGCCGGCCTTGGTGGAGCCGTAGACGAAGTTCGACCGCCGGACCCGCTCACCGGCTGCCGAACTCATCGCGATGATCCGCCCGAATCCCTGCCGGCGCATCTGTTCGCCGAGTAGGACGCCCACCGAAACGGCTGCGGTGTAGTTGATCTCGGCAATCTGGACCGCCTTGCGTTGGTCCTGCCAGAGTTCCTCGGCATCGCCGAGCAAGCCGAAGGCCACGATCGCGACGTCGACGTCACCAGCGCTGAAACACGTCTCGATCACTGCCGGGTGGCTGGCGGAGTCCAACGCGTCGAAGTCCACCACCTCGACCGATTTCGCACCGGCGCGGTTCAGTTGGGCGACGGCGTCATCGCGGCCGGGATCGCCGGGAAGCGCGGCTAGGACGATCCGCGCCCGGGCATCCCGCAGGTAGCGCTCACAGATCGCCAACCCGATCTCGGACGTGCCACCGAGCAGCAGAATGGTCTGGGGGTTACCCATCGCGTCGAGCACCATCTAGAGCAACTCCAAACGTCGGGCCATGTCCGAGGCGAACACCGCATGCGGATCGACGTTGCGGCGCACCGCAATCCACTCGTCGATGCGCGGATACATGGCGTGGAAGGTCTCCGCGCTGGTGCGCGAATCCTTGGCGGTGTACAGCCTGCCGCCGAATTGCAGGACCCGGCGGTCGAGATCGTTGACGAAGTCGTTGAGCCCGGACTTGATCGGAAAGTCCACGCAGACATTCCATCCCGGGATCGGGAAGCTCAGCGGTGCGGAGTTGCCGGGCCCGAAGAGCTTGAACACATTGAGGAACGAGTAGTGGCCGGAGGCCTGGATGTCGACGATGATCGCCTTGAACTCGTCGACCGCCTCGGTCGGAACCACGAACTGGTACTGCAGGAAGCCGGCCGGTCCGTAGGCGCGGTTCCACTCTCCGAACATGTCCAGCGGGTGATAGAACTGCGTCAGGTTCTGCACCTTGCCGCGGTAGGTCCCCGACTTGCGGTACCACAGTTCGCCGATCGGGCCGAAGGTGTACTTGTTGGCCAGCCCGTTGGGAAAAACATCCGGGAACGTCAGCAGTTGCGGTGCATCGAATTTCAGCGGATTGCGCTGCAGCTTCTCGGGCAGCTGATCCAGTCGGGCCAGTGACCCCCGGGAGATCGCCGCACGCCCCAGCTTCGGGGGCGGGCTGATGGCGTCGAACCACGCGCTGGAATAGGTGTAGTTGGCCTCGCTGCCGTCGCTGTGGAAGGCGACGGTCTCGTCCAGGCTGGCGGTCACGTCGCCGTCGGCGATGAAGTAGGCCGTCTCGGTGGGGGTCATCTCGATGGTGGCCCGCATGATGATTCCGGTCAGGCCGTTGCCGCCGACGGTGGCCCAGAACAGGTCGGCGCCCTCGCCTTCGGGGGTGATGGTGCGAATCTGACCGTCGGCGGTCAGCAGGTCCATCGACCGCACGTGGTTGCCGAAGCTGCCGGCACTGTGGTGGTTCTTGCCGTGGATGTCGCAGCCGATCGCGCCGCCGATGGTGACCTGTCGGGTGCCGGGCAGCACCGGCACCCACAGCCCGCAGGGCAGCGCCGCCTTCATCAACTGGTCGAGGCTGACCCCGCCGTCCACGTCGACCATGCGGGTCGCCGCGTCGACGGAGTGGATCCGGCGCAGAGCGGTCATGTCGATGACCAGCCCGCCGCCGTTCTGGGCGTTATCGCCGTAGGAGCGGCCGAGACCTCGGGCGATCACCCCGCGATGGCGGCCGTCGGCGGCCTGCTCGGCGGCGCGGGTGACAGCCTTGACGATCTCCTCGGGGTCGGGGGTCGACAGGACCTCGGCGACGCTGGGCGCGGTGCGGCCCCAGCCGGTCAGCCGCTGCGGGGCGGTCGTTGCGGACATCGTGACGAGGGTACCGTCACCGGGTTCCTGCTCTGAAAATCCACACCCGCTGCACGATGAAGTTGATCACCGTCGCGGTGCCCTGGGCGATGACGAACGCCACCGGCAACGCCCAATTCTTGTCCTCCAGGATTCGCAGGCAGAGGTGGTTGAGCCCGACCTGGACGATGAAGGTCAGCGCGTAGAGCGCCATCACCTGGGCGAACCGCGACCGGCTCGGGGTGGCCCCGAACGTCCACCGCCGGTTGATCAGGTAGGCGGTGAGGGTGCCCGCGACGAAGCCGATCGCCTTGGCCAGGTCGACCTGGAGTCCGGCCGACGCGTGGAGCAGGTAATACAGCCCGAAGTCGACGACCGCCGAGAACCCGCCCGTCAGCACGAACCGCACCAACTGGGTCCGCAGGCTCGGCGGAGCGGGGTGGGCGATCTCGGCCATCGCCGGAAGCTTACGGCCACGACGGGCACCATGGTGGTGTGCAGGATCTGCTCGAGTCGTGGTCTGAATTGATCGCCCGCCACACCTCCGACCCGGAGGCGATGAACGTCGGTGCTCGGCTGGTCGGGTCCTGGTCCGAGCCGCACCGGCGCTACCACGGCGTGGCGCACCTGCGCGATGTGCTGTCCGGTGTCGCCGAACTCGCCGGCCACGCAGAGGACGCCGACGCCGTCCGCCTCGCGGCGTGGTTCCACGACGCGGTCTACGCCGGTCTGCCCGACGACGAGGAGCGCAGCGCGCGGCGCGCCGAGCAGGAGTTGTCCGCTCTCGGCGTGGCCCCCCAACTGGTCGACGAGGTGGCCCGGCTGGTCCGGATGACCGTCACCCACGATCCCGCCCCCGGGGACCGCAACGGTGAAGCGCTGTCCGATGCCGACCTGTCCGCGCTGGCGCTGCCCGCCGAGCGGTACCGGCACAACACCGAGGCCATCCGGGCGGAGTACGCGCACGTCCCCGAGAAGGCGTTCAGCAAGGGCCGGCGTCAGGTTCTGCTCGCGCTTCTGGCGGGACCCGGGGTGTTCCGCACCGAGGTGGGACGGCGGCGCTGGGAGGGCGCGGCCCGGCAGAACATGCTGGCCGAATTGGTGACACTCGGCAGCTGAAGACCGGGGCCGTTCAGCACTTGCGCAACGTCGGCGGCGCAGCCACTATGTGGCACATGGCGATCGAACAGGGTCCGATAACCGTTCTCGATGACCGCGAGGCCTGGAATCTGCTGTCCAGTGTGTCGTTGGGCCGGCTGGTGACGTCCTTCGGCGGGCAGTTGGAGATCTTCCCGGTCAACTTCGTCACGCAGAACGACACGGTGCTGTTCCGCACCGCCGAAGGCACCAAGCTGTTCACCACGGTGATGAACGAGAAGGTGTTGTTCGAGGCCGACGACCACACCGTGGCCGAGGGCTGGAGCGTGATAGTCCGCGGTACCGCCCGGCTGCTCACCAGCGCCGAGGAGATCCGCGAGGCCGACCAGGCCGTGCTGATGCCCTGGGTCCCGACCGAGAAACTGCGCTACGTGCGGGTGACCCCCACTGAGATCAGCGCCCGGCGGTTCCAGTTCGGGCCGGAACCGCAGCATGGCCACGTTCCCGGCTAGACCCACGTCGAATGTGTGGGCTGTGCAGACGAAAGCCGCGAAAGATCTGCATAGGCACCACGCTCGCGGCCCTCGTCAGACCCAGTAGGGCACCCTGGCCCGGAACTGGCGCAACGCCAGCGCCGCGGCACACCAGCCCAGCACCGTCAGCGTGATCACCACATACCAGTGCCTCGGCTCCTGCTGGGCGCCCAGCAGTGGGGCCCGCAGGATGTCGAGATAGTGCAGCAGCGGATTGAGTTCGATGATCCTGGCCCATTTGCCGGCGCCCTGCTGTTCCAGGGTGTCGGCGTTCCAGATGATCGGGGTCATGAAGAACAGCAACTGCACAAGAGATGACAGCAGCGGCCCGATATCCCGGTAGCGGGTGGCCAGGATTCCGAAGCAGAACGACACCCAGACGCAGTTCAGCATGATCAGCAACAGAGCCGGTATCACCGTCAGGTCCGCCCACGACCACGGTTTGGGATAGATGATCGCGACGACCACGAAGATCACGATGTTGTGGGCGAACAGGATCATCTGCCGCCACACCAGTCGGTAGACGTGCACGCTCAACGGGGTCGGCAACTGCTTGATCAAACCCTCGTTGGCGATGAAGACCTCGGAGCCCTCCAGGATCGAGGCGTTGATCATGTTCCAGATGATCAGCCCCAGTACCACATAGGGCAGATGCTCGGAGATCTCGAGCTTGAACAGCGTGGAATACAGCAGGCCCATCGCGACCGCGGTGGTGCCGGTGGCGATGGTGATCCAGAACGGGCCGAGCACCGATCGCCGGTACTTCTGCTTGATGTCCTGCCAGCCCAGGTGAAACCACAGTTCACGCTTGCGGAACCCGCCGATGAGGTCGCCCCATGCCCGGCTGAACGTCTTGGACTGGCTGGCCGCATCGATGATCGTCATGACCCGCTCCCGTCCGGGCGGCCGAAACGTTCGCGGCGGCCCATCCGGCGTAACCGGATCCATTCCCGCAGACCCGCCGGGTCGCGCCGGGTCACCAGGAAGTACCACCCGAAACGCAGCCACTCCTGCGGCAGCAGTTTGCGCAGACCGGGCTGGGACAGCACATAACCGCGGTTGCGGTAGGTGAAGAACCGCTTGACCGGGTCGTCGGGGTACTGGGTGTGCATGCGGCCACCGAGAATCGGTTTGAACTCATCGCTGCCGTAGGGGTGCAGGTACACGGTGTCCAGACAGGTGCCGAACGGCAGGCCGCTGCGGACCAGACGGCGGTGCACGTCGTACTCGTCGCCGCGCACGAACAACCGGATGTCCGGAAC
>JBFYOR010000088.1:0-2539 GCA_041303695.1 Mycobacterium sp.
ACGCCCTGGAACGCGGCTGCACCAAACCCGGCTGCACCGCCCCACCCATCCGCTGCCAGGTCCACCACGCCCACCGCGACTGGCAACACGGCGGCAACACCGACATCAACGAACTCACCCTCGCCTGCGGCTGCGACAACCGCCTCGTCAACAACACCCCCACCGGATGGACCACCCGAAAACGCCGCAGCGACAACCGCACCGAATGGATCCCACCCCCACACCTCGACCGCGGACAAAACAGGGTCAACCACTACCACCACCGGAGAAGAACTACTCCGACCCGACGACGACGGTCCCGGGTAGCGCGGTCGGCGCACCGCGTTCGGCTGCCCAGGCAGTCGCGAATAGCACCAGCCGTGCGGTCATATAGGCGAACACCATCAGGCCGAGCACCGGGCCGAATACCGCGCCGGCCGGGCCGTGCAGCACCGTCTGCAGGTAGATCGATCCCACCTGCTTGAACACCTCGAAGCCGACGGCGGCCAGCAAGCCGGCCCCGGCGCACCGGCGCAGCGGGACCGGATCGTGCGGCAATCGGGCGATCATCACGGTGAACAGCAGCCAGGCAACCAGGATCGACACCACCAGCGACCCCAGCCGCACGGACCCCGCCAGCCGCAGCGCCGAGGTGGCCAGCGCGCTGAACCCGATGGTCAGCAAGCTGGCCAGAAAGGCGGCCACCAGGGCGATGACATCGGACATCTTGGTGTTGAGAAAGCCCGGCGGCGGGAACTGCTGACCCCACATCTGGCTGAGTGCCGCACGCAACCGCTGCATCCACAGCAGCCCGACGTAGAGCGCCGTGGCCAGGCCGATGACCCCCACCGACGTCCGCGAGGCAATGGCGGCGTCCATCAGGCTGATGATCTGTTCCCCGAACTCACCGGGTACCGCCGCCTTGACCCGGCTGTCGATCTCGGCCAGCCGATCGGGTCGGCTGGCCAGCGCGAAGCCGACCACCGCGAAGCCGACCATCAGCACCGGGAACAGCGCGAAGATGGTGAAGTAGGTGATGCCGGCGGCATAGAAGTCGCCCTGGCTCTGGTCGTAGCGCTGCTGAGCGCGCACCGCATGGTCCAGCCAGGGGTACCGGCGGCGCAGCCGCTCGAGCGCTTGCTTCATCGCGCCGGCAGGAAGCCCAACCGGTCGTAGACCCGCGCGAGCGTCCGCCCCGCCACGTCGCGCGCCCGGTCGGCACCCTTGTCGAGGACGGCCTGCAACTCGGTCGGGTCGGCGAGCAGGTCGGCCACCCGCCGCTGGATCGGGGTGACGTAGGCGACGACGGCCTCGGCGGTCTCGGCCTTCAGGTCGCCGTAACCGCGCCCGGCGTATCCGCTGACCAGGGCGTCGATCGGCGTGCCGGTGACCGCGGACTGGATGGACAGCAGGTTGGACACCCCGGGCTTGGCCTCCGGATCGAAGCGGATCTCCCGTTCGCTGTCGGTGACCGCGGAGCGGATCTTCTTGGCCGACACCTTCGGGTCGTCGAGCAGGTTGATCAGGCCAGCGGCGGTGGCCGCCGACTTGCTCATCTTCGCGGTGGGATCGGCCAGGTCGTAAATCTTGGCGGTCTGCTTGGCGATCATCACCTCCGGCACCACGAACGTGCGGGGAAACCGGGCATTGATGCGCTGGGCGATATCGCGGGCAAGTTCCAGGTGCTGACGCTGGTCCTCCCCCACCGGAACCAGATTGGTGTCGTACAGCAGGACGTCGGCGGCCTGGAGAACCGGATAGGTGAACAGACCCACCGTGGCGGAGTCCGCACCCTGTTTGGCCGACTTGTCCTTGAACTGCGTCATCCGGGCGGCCTGGCCGAACCCGGTGAAACAGCCCAGAACCCAGGACAGTTCGGCGTGCGCGGGCACATGACTCTGCACGAAAATGGTCGAACGGGACGGGTCGATGCCCAGCGCCAGGTACTGCGCCGCGGTGACCAGGGTCCGCCTGCGCAACACGCCCGGATCCTGCGGGACGGTGATCGCATGCAGATCGACGACGCAGAAGAAGGTCTCGTAGTCGTCCTGCAGGCCCGGCCACTGCTGAACCGCACCGAGCGCATTGCCCAGATGCAGGGAATCGGAGGTGGGCTGCACACCGGAGAAAACGACACGGGATTGCTGGCTCATGATGGGACAATCCTGTCATGCGGAAATTCCTGGCGTTGGCCACTGCGGCGTTGACGACGATGGCGGTGGTAGCCGGTTGCTCAGGCGGGCCGGGGGCGGGCGAGAAGCGCCCGTCCGGCGCGGCGGTGGTGGTGGTCTCGGGAGGAAACGCCACCAGTCCGTTCACCACCAACGACCAGGCCTGCGCCACCGGACTGGCGGCGGGAAACACCAACACCGCGATCCGCGAGTCCCTGATCTCCAAGGGCTATACCGTCTACACCTCCCCGGCGATGGCCGGACGCGGACAAGTGGTCGACCAGACCGGCTTCGGCGCGTTCGGGGTGTGCCCGGTGACACTGCCGGAGAACATGACGGTCAACTCCACCGGCAGTATCGACACCGCCGGCGAACACCTAGCCCGGTTC
>JBFYOR010000089.1:0-5211 GCA_041303695.1 Mycobacterium sp.
GTGCACCGGCGATGAACGGACGCAGGAAGTTTATCCGGATTGAGGCGGTCCGCAGTGCTGCATCCTGCTCGTGGTTGAACGCCGCGGCGGCGGCGAGTTCGAGCCCGGCGCTGCTCACCCCACCGTGCACGATGCCGATCAGGTTGTTGACCATCGGGTCGGGGTGCTGGCGCAACCGGTAGACACCGTCGTGCACCGGAAGTGGCTCGACGGCCATCAGTTCGGCCAGCGTGGTCTGCGGTGTGCGCACCACAGGGTCCTCGCCGCGGTCGGGCGGCCCGTCGGGCCCGCCGGCCAACGGCATGGTGCGCACGGTCCCGCCGCCGATCACGGTGCCGCGGTGGGTCAGGGTGCAGATCGACAGCAGGGTGGCACCCGCCGGGCCGAGCGGGCGGGCGCTGGCCACGACGGGCTCCTCCGGTGCCGCCAGCAGATGCTCGACGGCACCCGGGCTCATCTCCACGGTCAGCTCACTGGACACCGTCCACACGCCGCGGCCGCGACGGTAGTAGTTGACCCGTCCGGCGACGTCGTCGACCAGGATGGCCAGCCCCGCCACCGTAGGCAGCCCGGTGAACGGGTTGCGCATCCCGCCCACCGGCATCTGTGCCACCACGGTGTACTCGTCCATGTCCTCTGCGAGCGTGGTGATGGCGAACCGGCTCAGGACGCTCAGCGGCGTCTCCGGGTCCAGACCGTCAGCCTGCGTCGGCGATGTCGGCACGGCGATCTCCTCAGCTCGGGGTGGGACTGGGGAACCTGGCGACGAATTCCTTTGCCTTGATCAGGAACTCGAGCTGGCGCGCCACGTCGGTGAGCGGCTCCAGGCTTCGGGTCGCCCGGCACAGCACCACCGCGCCCTCCATCGCCGCGATCGCGGTGTCGGCCAGCGCGGTGGCCTCCCCCGGATCGAAGCCCTCCCGGAGGTAGGCCTGTTTCGCGGCCTCCCGCCAGCGGGCGAAGATCACGGCAGCCAGCGACGCCAGCTGCTGCTCGTCCTGACCGGAACCGATCGCGGCGGCCAGCACCGGGCAACCGGCCGTGTAGTCGCTGTCGATGAGTGCCTCGCGCCACATGTCGACGAACTGGTGCAGCAGAGCGGTCGAACTGTCTCCGGCGGCGGTGTCGATCTTGGCGGTGATCTCATCACCGGCGAACTCGAGTGCTTCACGCAGGAGTTGGCCGCGACCCGACGGGAAGTGGTGATAGACCGAACCGCGTGGTGCACCACTGCGGGCCAGCACCGCGTCGATCGTCACCCCGGCGGCGCCTCGTTCACGCAATAACTCGGCCGCGCTGACCAGCATCGCGGTCCGGGTTGAACCCCGGGCCCTCACCTCAGGCCGCGCCGGACGGGCGTACGAGCGCCCGCGGGGCCATGAAGCCCGGCCCCAGCAGGTGGCGGCGTTTACGGGCTCGCCGGCGGATCTTGATGCCGGCGATGTTCAGTTCGACGACCCACATCGGATACCTCCCGGTTGCGACGTCCTCTGCCGTGCCATAACTATGGTTACGACCATAGTCGTGATGGGTTACGACGGCAAAGCGAACGCCCATCGAGCCGGTTACAGCTTGATGACGGGACGTGAACGCCCACTTGTATGATCCACGCCATAGTTCTGTGGCCGGAGTTCAGTTACGGGAGGCGAACCGATGAAGGTGATCACGTCCATCGACGACGCGCAGGGGTTGGTCGGCCAGGAACTCGGGGTCAGCGACTGGCTGAGGATCGACCAGCAGCGCATCAACGACTTCGCCGACGTCACCGGTGATCATCAGTGGATCCACGTCGACGTCGAACGCGCCAAGGCGGAAAGCCCATACCGCACCCCGATCGCCCACGGGTTTCTGACCCTGTCGCTGATTCCGGCCCTGAGCAAGGACAACTTCCGTGTCGAGAACGCGAAACTGGCCATCAACTACGGGCTGAACAAGGTGCGGTTCCTGTCCGCGGTCCCGGTGGATAGTCGCGTCCGGGTGCGTTCGGAGTTGGCCGATGCCGCCGCGAAGGACACCGCCGTCGATCTGACGGTCAAGCACACCATCGAGATCGACGGGGTGGACAAGCCCGCCGCCGTCGCCGAGATGATCGTCCGGGTGATCTTCTAGCCTCGCCACCCACGACCTGCTCGCGCGAGGAAAACGGTCGCGCGGGTGGGGTCAGGCCTTCGGGGTGTAGCCGAACGGCAGCAGCACGCTCTTGAGTTCGACGTAGGCCTCGATGCCCTCCGGCCCGTTCTCCCGGCCGATCCCGGAGTTCTTGTAGCCGCCGAACGGCGCACCCGGGTCGAAGGCATACATGTTCACCGCGTAGGTGCCGGTGCGGATCTTCGAGGCCACCTCGATCGCCCGGTCGAAGTCGGTGGTCCACACGCTGCCGGCGAGGCCGTAGTCAGACTCGTTGGCGATCCGGATGGCATCGTCCTCAGTCTCGTAGGGGATCACCGCCAACACCGGCCCGAAGATCTCCTCCTGGGCGATCGTCATGGAGTTGTCGACGTCGGCGAACACCGTCGGTTGCACGTAGTAGCCGCTGTCCAAGCCGTCCGGGCGGCCGCCGCCGGTGACCAGTCGCGCGCCCTCCTGCGTGCCCTTGGCGATATAGCCCTCGACGCGCTCGCGCTGCTTCTCGCTGATCAGCGGGCCGATGACCGCGCCGGGATCGTCCGGCAGGCCGACCGGCATCGCGGCCACCGCCGCGCCGATCTTCTCCACGATCTCCTCGTAGCGCGATCGCGGGGCCAGGATGCGGGTCTGCGCCACACAGGCCTGCCCGGAGTTCATCAGCCCGGAGAACAGCAACATCGGCAGTGCCGAGTCCACGTCGGCATCCTCGAGGATGATCGCCGCCGACTTGCCGCCGAGTTCCAGCGTGCACGGCTTGAGCTTCTCGGCGGCGATCTTGCCGACCTCCTTGCCCACCGCGGAACTCCCGGTGAAGGTGTACTTGTCCACCAGCGGGTTGGCGGTCAGCGCACGCCCGGTCTCGGCACCCCCGGGAACCACCGACAGCACGCCCTCCGGCAGGCCGGCCTCGGCGAACACCTCCGCCAGTACGTTGACGCTCAAGGGGGTCTCAGCTGCCGGCTTGAGCACGACGGTGCAGCCCGCCAGCAGTGCCGGGCCGAGCTTGTTGCAGGCCAGGAACATCGGCACGTTCCAGGCCGCTACCGCGCCCACCACCCCGATCGGCTCCCGCAGCACCAGCGTCTGGCCGTAGATACCGTCGCGAATGTCCTTCCAGGTGAACTTGTCCGCGGCGGTCGAGTAGTACTGCAGACCGGACAGTGCGGCCCCGTACTGCATCATGTCGACGATCATCGACGGCTGGCCGGTCTCGGCCTTGAGCAGGAACTTGAACTCGTCCGCGCGGTCCTCGATCAGCTTGACCGCGTTGGCGATCACGGCTTGGCGCTCCTGCGGTGTCATCCGTGGCCAGGGGCCTTCGTCAAAGGCCTTGCGCGCCGCCGCGCAGGCCGCGTCCACATCGGCGGCCGCGGCCAGGGGGACCTTGCCGACGTATTCGCCGGTGGCCGGCGAGCGGACCTCGATGACCTCGGAGGTCGACGGCTCAACCCACTTGCCGCCGATGAAGAGCTTGTCGAATTCGGTCCGGTATGCGGTCTGCGTCATGGCCGCCACACTACCGATCACCCGGCCATGAGAACAGGTGTCAGTCCTTGGACAGCACCAGCACCAGATTGCTCACCAGAAACTCCCGCACACCGGGCACCGATGTCAGCCACCAAGCCCATCGCGGGTGGTAGCGGGGGAAAGCGGCAACCAGTGCGCCGGTGCCGGCAGCCCAGTGCAGGCCGTCGGCCGCCGAGACGTCGAATAACGACGACCCGTAGTGATTCTTGGGCGGGTGCCCGTGCCGCCGGGTATAGCGCGCCGCCGCCCTGGCACCGCCGAGGTAATGCCACAGCAGGCCGGTCTCGTGGCCGCCGAACGGCCCCAGCCACACTGTGTAGGACAGGATCGCCAGCCCGCCGGGTCGGGTGACCCGCAGCATCTCCGCGCCGAGTCGCCAGGGGTCGGCCACGTGTTCGGCGACATTGGAGGACAGGCACACGTCGACGCTGGAATCGGCGAACGGCAGCGCCATCCCGGAGGCCCGCACGAACGTCCCCGGCCCGCCCCGGTCGAGATGCCCGGCGGCGTGCATCTCCCGCGGGTCGGGTTCCACCCCGACGTAGTGCCAGCCCGCGTCGGTGAACGCCGCGGCGAAGTAGCCCGGCCCGCCGCCGACGTCCACAACGGTGTGGCCCTGATGGTCCGGATATCGGGCGTCCCACAGGTCGGTGACCATCGCCGCGGTGTCGGCGGCCAGTGCGCCGTAAAAGCGGGCCGGGTCGCGCTGCTCGAACCGGAACTGGCCGAGCAGGCGCGCCGATCGGGCCAGCGTCGCGCGCCGGGCGAACAGGTCGGTGACGGCCATCGGGCACCACTGTGCCAGAGCCCGCGAATGTGCGGGCTATGCCGGCATCCGGGGCGATTTCCGGGCATAGGCCCCACATTCGAAACCCAAGATAGGCTTGCCCGGATGTCCGCTCCGCCCGCCCCCGTGCGCTCAGTGCTGCTGCTGTGCTGGCGCGATACCGGCCACCCGCAGGGCGGCGGCAGCGAGACCTACCTGCAGCGCATCGGTGCGTTGCTGGCCGGCTCCGGCGTCGACGTCACCCTGCGCACCGCGCACTACGAGAGCGCGCCCCGCACCGAGACGGTCGACGGGGTGCGGATCAGCCGCGGCGGCGGCCACTACACCGTCTACATCCGGGCCGGGCTGGCGATGGTGGCCGCCCGGATCGGCCTGGGTCCGCTGCGCCACGCCCGACCCGACGTCGTGATCGACAGCCAGAACGGACTGCCGTTCCTGGCCCGGTTGGCGTTCGGGCGCCGGGTGGTCGTGCTGGTGCACCACTGTCACCGGGAGCAGTGGCCGGTCGCCGGCCGGACTCTCGGCAGGTTCGGCTGGTGGGTGGAATCCCGGCTGTCACCGCGACTGCACCGACGCAACCAGTACGTCACGGTGTCGCTGCCGTCGGTCCGCGACCTGGCCGACCTCGGCGTCGACACCGCCCGGGTCGCCGTGGTGCGCAACGGTCTCGACGAGGCGCCGCCGCAGACGTTGACCGCGCCGCGCTCGGCCACCCCCCGGGTGGTGGTGCTGTCCCGACTGGTGCCGCACAAGCAGATCGAGGATGCCCT
>JBFYOR010000090.1:0-8007 GCA_041303695.1 Mycobacterium sp.
GCTGGGCAGCGCCGGGCCTGGTCACGACGGTGCGGAAG
Organism: Mycobacterium sp.; assembly: GCA_041303695.1. Classification (GTDB taxonomy): domain Bacteria; phylum Actinomycetota; class Actinomycetes; order Mycobacteriales; family Mycobacteriaceae; genus Mycobacterium. The sequence goes on from JBFYOR010000090.1 coordinate 39, forward strand.
ATCCGATTGGACCGATTCCTGCGGAGGATCGAGATACAAGCCCTCACCGATGTCAACAACATGCTTTTCAAGATCCTGGCGACGCCAGACCGCTAGTGCATCGCGGCGATTCACCGGTGCGACGATAGCGCCATGACCGCAACCCTTGTCGCGAAGAATGTGGCCGGCGGCTTCGCCCACCGCACCCTCTTCGAGGGTCTGGACCTCACCGTTGCACCGGGTGAAGTCGTCGGCGTCGTCGGTGTCAACGGGGCCGGCAAGAGCACCCTGCTGAGAATCCTGGCCGGTGACGTCGAGCCGCTGGAGGGCACGGTCAGCCTGGCACCCGCCGATGCGTTCGTCGGGTGGTTGCCGCAGGAGCACCAGCGGGTGCCGGGTGAGACCGTCGGCGGCTATATCGCGCGGCGCACCGGCTGCGCCGCGGCGACCCGAGCCATGGAAGCGGCTGCGGCGGCACTGGCAGATCCCGGCGAGGTGTCCTCGGGTGTGGATCCGTCTGACGTCTACTCCGCGGCGCTGGACCACTGGCTGGTGACCGGCGCGGCGGATCTCGAGGAGCGCCTCCCCGCAGTGCTGGCCGACCTCGGACTGGACTGCGATGCGGTGCAACCGGATTCGACCCCGATGACCGCGTTGTCGGGCGGACAGGCGGCGCGGGTCGGATTGGCGGCACTGATGCTGTCCCGGTTCGATATCGCCCTGCTCGACGAGCCGACGAACGATCTCGACCTCGACGGCCTGGCCCGACTGGAGGACTTCGTCCGCGAACTCCGGGGCGGTGTGGTGCTGGTGAGCCACGATCGGGAGTTCCTGGCCCGCAGCGTGACCCGCGTCCTGGAACTGGATCTGGCGCAGAACACCACCACCGTCTTCGGCGGTGGCTACGACAGCTACCTGGAGGAGCGCGAGGTCGGCCGTCGGCACCGGCGCGAGCAGTACGACGAGTTCGCCGAGAAGAAGGCGGACCTGGTGGCCCGCGCCCGCACGCAGCGGGAGTGGTCGAGTCAGGGTGTCCGCAATGCGATGCGCAAGTCCCCGGACAACGACAAGATCCGGCGCCGGGCTGCGACCGAGTCCAGTGAGAAGCAGGCGCAGAAGGTGCGGCAGATGGAGAGCCGGATTGCCCGCCTCGAGGAGGTCGCCGAACCACGTAAGGAATGGGCGCTGGAGTTCACCATCGGTGCCGCTCCCCGGTCGAGTTCGGTGGTCGCAACACTGGACAATGCCGTTGTGCGACAGGGCGACTTCGTCCTGGGACCGGTTTCGGTACAGGTCGATGCGGGCGAACGGATCGGTATCATTGGACCCAACGGTGCCGGCAAATCGACATTACTGCGGCTCCTGCTGGGCCGTTGGCAGCCGGATGAGGGCCGGGCGAGTCTGGGTGCCAATATCGCCGTCGGCGAGATCGACCAGGCCCGCGCGGACTTCACCGGCCCCGGCAGGCTCGTCGACCGCTTCGAGCAACGGGTGCCGTCATGGACAACCGCCGATGTGCGAACGCTGCTGGCCAAGTTCGGCCTGCGCGCTGACCACGTGGAACGTGAGGTTGACGACCTGTCTCCAGGTGAGCGGACCCGTGCCGGACTTGCCCTGCTGCAGGCCTGCGGCACCAACGTGCTGGTCCTCGATGAGCCGACGAACCATCTCGATCTCGCCGCCATCGAGCAGTTGGAGCAGGCCCTGGAAAGCTATGACGGTGCACTGCTGCTGGTGACCCACGACCGCCGAATGCTGCAGAACGTCCGGCTGGACCGCTCGTGGATGGTGGACAGCGGCCGGGTAACCGAGCTGTAGGGGGTGCGGGTCTATGCGGTTCTCGGCCGGGTGATTCGGTGCAGCACCCAGGCCGCCGGCACGGTGAGCGCCACGGTCACCGCGAACAAGATGCCGGCCGAACCGGTGAACAGCGGCCAGCCCAGTACCGCGGTCAGCGCGATCTCCATCACGATCACGTGCAGCAGGAACACCTCGTAGGAGATCTCCCCGAGGCGCACCATCGGCCGGCTGGCAAGCAGCCGCGCGTACAGGCCGGGTCGATCGGAACCGGTGAGAACGACCGGAGCGACCACCAGGGTGGCGACCGCGGCGTAGAGCAGAGTCTTGGCCAGATCCGCACCGAGATCGGGGCCGGTCGCGGTCATCGTCCCGGCGATCGAGGTTGACACCAGCAGATACCCCGCCACCGCCACCGGTAGCGCCGCCCACCAGCGGCAGCGCACACCGGTGCGTTGCAACACCGCCAGGGCCATCCCACCGGCGAACCACACCAGGTAGTGCGGCAGCCACATGCCCGCCCCGACCGGCAGCCACTCGGTGTGGTGCAGCATCACCAGCCACAGCGGGCTGATCGCCGCCAGCGCAGCCAGCAGACCCAGCACCAAACGCGGTCGCCAGCGACCGGCGCACAGCGCTGTCAGCAGGATCCAGGCCAGCACCGGCAATACGGCGTAGAAGGCGACTTCGACTGCCAGACTCCACATCTGGGTCAAACCCTGATGCTGATAACGGGAAAAGTAGTCACCGTAGATCTGGGTCAGGGTCAGGTTGCGCACCAGGCCCGCCCAGGTGTGTCCGGGGTTGGGTTCGATCGGTCGCAGCGCGTACACCAGATACGCAGTCGCAACCGTGATCACGTAGGCGGGCATGATCCGGCGCACCCGGCTTCGGCCGTAACGCCGCACCGAGGGTCCAGCGGTACCCGCCGCGGCGGCCCGCACCCACGGCCCGAACAGCAGCAGCCCGGAGAGCACGAAGAAGATCGCCACCCCGATGTCCAGGCGTGCCAGCATCAGGCCGGGATAGCCGCGGTTGAGTGCCCCGGTGCCGAAGGCGGCGTGGGTGCCGACCACGGCCAGCGCGGCCACGGCCCGCAACCCGGTCAAGCCCGGAACGCGGTCGGCGGAGGAGACCTGCTCGAGGCCACCCGGATCGTCGTCGGCCGGGGTGCTCACCATCTGTTCATGCTGGCCCCGGCGGCTAGGTGATTCCAAACTAATCCCGAACCCAATTGATGCTGTTACCCCGAGCGGGATCCGGGCAGCACCGCACCGGCCCACCCGAGCGGACTGAGATTGCGGTACGGGTCGGTCTTGCGAAGCTCTTGAAGGTCAGCGAGGGTGGCCTCGAGTGCGGTCTGGGTCCGTTTCTTGACCGTCGCCTCCCACTTCTCGCTCGGGACGCGGGCGGGTTTGGCCGTCTCCAGTGGACTACCGAAGCGCAGATACATGCGCTGTGGCCGCGGGATCAGTGTCGGCCCGACCCCGCGAATCAGCGGGATGGCCACATCGGGCCGGCCGAGCAGGCGTGGGCTTACCGCGCCGCTCACGCGGCCCCACAGGCTGTCTCGTTCGACCAGACTCCGGTAGACGTCGTCGCCGCCGACGAGTCCGACGGGGACGATCGGATAGTCGTGGGCGATGGCAAGACGTGCGAATCCGCTGCGGCCTTGCCAGCGCAACTGATAATCCTCACCCTTGAACTTCGGCATCTCCCGACCTCCGCCGGGGAACACGAGGACCGTCTCGCCATGTCGCATCAACTGCGCGCCGATATCGGGTTCGCCGATGACCGCACCGGCGGCCGCCAGAAGATCGGCTGCGAAGCCACGGGCGTCGGCGAATGACCGGTCTGCGAGGCCCCGCACCCGCACTCCGAGTTCACGATGGACGAAGTACGGAATGAGGACGACTTCGGCCATGCCGAAGGCGGTGTGGTTGCCGACCAGGAGAAACCGACCGTCGCGGGGCAGATTCTGCAACCCGTCGACATAGGGTCGACCCAAATCCACGATCGGGCCGGCGCGATCCGCGATCGTGAAGATTGCCCGGGTCAGCGCCCGCACCCGCCCGGATTGATCCGGCAACGCGCTGGGCAGGTCTTGCGGGGTCGGCTTCGGCGCCATGCAATCTCCTCATCCCGGTGACCTTCTCGCCGGCTCTTTCGAAGCCTAGCAAAAAACTGACCAGACGACCATAATGGTCAGAATGACTAGTCTGCGGCCGGGTGGGGCGATCCCAGTCGACGGCGGTGCCCGGCCACCCGGCGATATAGTCACCGCGGTGAGCACCTCCCTCGGTGAACTGCCCGAGCGGCATTCCGCCAAGGCCGCCAGACTCCTTGAAGCGGCCAGCGATCTGCTCATCGGCCGCGGCGCCAAGGGCTTCACCGTTTCCGATGTCGCGCAGCGGGCCCATGTCGGCAAAGGCACCGTCTACCTGTACTGGCCGACCAAGGAAGACCTCCTGATCGGTCTGATCGGCCGAGGGTTCCTCAGCCTCATCGATGACCTGATCCAGACTCTCACCGACGAACCCGACCTTGCCCGGCCATCACGCTTCTGTCCGCTGATGCTGCAGATCGCGACCAGCAAGCCTCTGGTCGCGGCACTGCAACGCCACGATGAGGACCTGCTCGGCATCCTGGCGCAGCACCCGCGCTCGGTGGCACTTCATGACGCGCTCGGACCCGGTGCGGTACTGAACGCCGTGCTGCCGATCTGGCGTCGCAACGGCCTGGCCCGTGCGGATTGGGACATCGGTGATCAGGCGTTCGCACTGCATGCTTTGCTCAGCGGTGTCGCGATGTCGCTCATCGGCCCTGACGCCCAGGCGGTCGCCGCGGACGATCCGATGGCAGTGCTGAGCGCCGCGGTGACAGCGCTGCTCGGACCCGAGCGTGGCGGTAGGGCGAAAATCCAGACCGCGGCAACAGAAGTCGTCGACTTTCTCCGTGGCGGTCAGGTTGCCGCGCTGGCGCTGATCGACCCGCCGAGGTCAGAGCAATGAGCTCGCCGGGATTGCCGGACTGGCACGCCAGGATCGCCACCGTGGCCGATGCGCCGGCCGTCGCCGAGATCGGCCGGACAGCCTTCCCGCCCACCTATGCCGGCTCGCTGGACCCCGCGGTGATCGACACCGTCGTGTCAGCTCTGTATACCGACGACGCGACGGCGGCCACCATCGCTGCAGCCCAAAGCGATCCCGACAGCCGGTTTCTGGTGGTGGAGAACAACAATCGCGTGGCTGGCTTTCTGCACTACGACGAGCTCGGCCCGGAGCCGGAACTGCACAGGATCTACCTGCGCCCCAATGCCATCAGTACCGGAGCCGGCTCGGCGCTGATGCGGGCGCTGCACGACACCCTCGCACCGGACAAGAGCTACGTGCTGTTGGTGGCTGCCGGCAACACCCGGGCGATCGCCTTCTACCAGCGCCACGGTCTGGCAGTCCGGGACACCGTCGATGGAGTGGATTACTACCGCTCCCACATGGGCGTCGACATCGCCGACGACGCCGCCCCGTATCCGGCCTACATCATGGTGCGGCGCATCGGGTGACCACCCGGGACCCAGGTAGCAGGGCCGGGATCAGGGCCGGCTGCGGGCCCGCCACGCGCGATACCCGCGGTGGGCGCCGAACGCGCCGATGATCGCCGTGATGCACCAGACGGCGATCGCCGCGTAGGCCAGCGGCGAGTTGAGGTCGGAGATCGACGCACCCAGTGCGGTGTAGACGAACGCCCGCGGCGCCGAACCAATGATGGCGCCGATCGCCATCTGCCACAACGGCATTCCGAACGCACCGAAGGCATAGGATGCCAAAGCATCAGAGATGCCGGGGATGAAACGTTGACCGACCACCGCCCACAGTCCGCGCCGCTGGATCTGGGTGTCGATGCGTTCCGCCCATTCCGAGCCGATCAGCGCCCGGGCACTGTCCCGGCCCGCCCGCCTGCCGATGAGGGCGGTGATCGTCGCTGTCGTCGCCGTTGAGGCCAGGGTGACGAAGGTTCCGAGCACCGGTCCGAAGAGGAATCCGCTGCCGGCCGCCAGGAGTGGGCCGGGGACGAAAATCGCGGCCAGGGCGGCAGCGACGATGACGTAGACCACGGGGGCGACGGGCCCGGTTGCGGCGATGGCGGCGCGCATCGTCTCGATGTCGACGACCCGCCGGATGGCGACGAGGTAGAACAACACCGCGAGGAAGGCGGCGAACACTGCCAGCCGAATGATGTGGGACCGGCGGCTTGCGGCAGCAGTACCCGCGTCGTCGGTCACGCGGACAGCCCCGGTGCGGGTGCCGGACCGTGGCGCAGTATCGCCAGCCCCACGGCCACGCTGAGCGCGGCCAGTGCGATCACCGGCGCGACGACGAAACGCGACAACGTCGCGCCGACCACCGCGCCGGCCACCATGGTGAGCACCACGAGGTAGCGCAGCTTTTCGCGGTGCCCACTGCCGCCGGCAAGCCGGCTGTCGGACCCGATACCCACGATGGTCATGGTCAGCACGGTGGTGGTCAGTTCCGGGATGCCGAATTGCCGTGCGGCGACCGACTGTGCGCCGAAGGCCGCGGCCAGGCCGGTGATCAGGAACAGCCTTTCGCCGCCGTGATAGCCGAGCACGCCTGCTCCGGCGAGTCCGGACAGCACCAGCAGTACGGCTGCCTCGGTGCCCAGTGCGACAGTGAGCCACAACCGCACATCGTGGCCCAAGTGGCGGGTGAGCCGGCCGCCGAGTACCGCGCCGATCACGAAGCTGACGAGCGCCACCGCCGCGGCCGTGAGATCCACACCGGAGTGCGGGACGAACCAGAAGCCGAGGAAGACCAGGTTGCCGGTCATGTTCGCGACGAACACATGCCCCAGCACCAGGACACTGATCGCATCCACCAATCCGGTGGCGAAGGTCAGCGCCAGCAGGCCCAGAACGGTCGGTCGGTGCGCAACCGGCGAGGAGAGGGCCATGGGTTCAACAGCTCAGCGGAAGCGGACGTCCAGCGTCGCCAACCCGAAGATCTTCCGGCCCTCTGACTTCGCGGCGACCAGGACGACCCCGGTGCGGGTGTCGGGGTCCAGGGACTTGATCTTGCCGCTGAACTCGATATCGGCCCCTTCGGTGGCCGACACGATCGCCGGTGCGGACAGTCGCACCGCGTAGCGGGTCACCGCGCCCGGGTCACCCGTCCACGTCGAGACGAACCCGGCGCCCAACCCCATGGTGAGCATCCCGTGGGCGATCACATCCGGTAGCCCGGCCAGCTTGGCGATGGCCTCGTCCCAGTGGATCGGGTTGGCGTCGCCGGCCACCCCGGCATAGTTCACCAGGTCGCCGCGGGACAGCCGGGTGTGGTGCACCCCCAACTCATCGCCGACCTTGAGGTCCTCGAATTTCGGTGTCCCCGGCGTGCGGGTTGTGTCACTGGCGATCCGGACCTCGCCCTCAGGGCGCACCGTCTTGGTGTAGAGGTCGTCGGCACCGCCGACTCCCATGATGTCCACGTCGTGCATCATCGCCCGCTGTACAGCGGCTTTGACCGCCGGATTGATGTCCTCGGACGTCACGCCGACGACGGTGGTGTGCAGGGTGTGCACCCGCTCCCCGGCGGCGTCGGTGAAGGTGTTGGTCACGGTGACCAGTTCCCGGCCGGCGATCCGGCGTACCGCCGTGAGTTCGACGTCGATGTGCAGTTCGTCGCCCTCCACGATCGGGCGGTGCGCCTCGAACACCTCTTCGGTCTGCACCCAGGTGTCGTAGCCGACCACCACCGACTCGAACATGCGGCGATTGCAGGACATACCGGGGGTCGAGGTGAAGGTCATCGGCGCCACCAGACCCGAATAGCCCAGTGCCGCGGCAGCGTCGAGATCCCAATGCGCGGGGTGATAGTCCTGCACCGCACGGGCGTACTCGCGCAACTTCTCGCGGCCGACCAGGTAGGTGCCGTCCATCTGGTAGTAGTGGCCGACCCGGGCTTCGAGCGCCGGCGCCTCTGATGCTGCGGTCATGAAATCGCCCAACTTCCGCCGGCCTGTTCTCTGCGGTCGGCGAAAGTACACTAGCGCGCCGCGGCTTCGGCGTTTTCAGCCGCTACATTCCGTCGCCCGGGTGCCGGCCCGAGGCGTCAGGGGTGGTTGCCTGCCGTCGTCGAGGGCTCACCCGCCGCGTGGCGCGCTACTTCGGCGGCAT
>JBFYOR010000091.1:0-3077 GCA_041303695.1 Mycobacterium sp.
GTGCCGTGATCGTGCTTCCACTCGGTGATCAGCGCATCCAGATGAGACTGCAGCGCCGCGTCGAACATCGCCGCCTCATCGTGGGGAAGGGTGATCTTCCAACTGGTCGAATCGTCCCCGGAGGTCTTGGTGATCGTGCGCTGCGGTGGTGCCGCGGGACCGGATTCGGGCTCCGGGCGCGGCTCGAGTCGGACCGCGGTGCGCAGCTGATTGACGGTCGCCACCGCCGCCAGCTGGGCGTAGTGCTCATCAGAGCCTTCGCCGGCCCCCGCGGCGATGACGCCGACCTGATCCAGCGACAGCCGGCCCTCTCGCATGCCCTGCGCGCAGCGGGGGAACTCCTCGAGCCGTCGCGCGACCGCGGAGATCGCGTGGGCGTTTGCCGACGAGGAACCGAGCTTCCAGGCCACCAGCGCGGCCACCGAGCGAGCGCCGGTGGCGCCGCAGAGCTCGTCGCGGTCCATTTCAGCGACGATCTCGACGATGCGTCCATCAATCGCGTTGCGCTGGCCGGCCAACTCCGCCAACTCCCCGAACAACACCTCGAGGCGCTGATCGGGTGGGGCGGTCGTGAACATAACTACATCGTCCCCTCGGGGTCCGACAAGAATCGCTATCCGCTTTCGTCAACCCCAGTCGCTGACATGACCTCAGACGCGGCGAGCTCTTCAGCGAGCAGCACCAGCATGGGGGAGCATCCAGCCTCGACCTTCACCGTGGCGAGGTCGTCACCGCGGGTCGGCCCGCGGTTGACGATGGCGATCGGGATGCCGCGCGCGGCGGCGTGGCGGACGAACCGGTAGCCGGAGAACACCGTCAGCGACGACCCTGCCACCAGCAGGGCTTCGGCGGACTCGACCATCGAATATGACTGCTCCACAACATCTTTGGCCACCGACTCGCCGAAATAGACGATATCGGGCTTGAGCATCCCGGCACACGACGGGCAGTCTACGAACACGAACGACTCGGTGTCGGCGACCGTCGCGTCGGCATCGGGCGCGACCGCCAGCCCGCCCAGCTTCTCGGCGCGCTCGGTAAAGCCGGGGTTGGCGGCTTCCAACTGCTCGGCCAACTCCGCCCGCGTCATCGTGTGGCCGCAGTCCAGGCACACCACCCGGGCATAGGTGCCGTGCAGGTTGATCACCGCCCGGCTGCCGGCCCTGGTGTGCAGCAGGTCGACGTTCTGGGTGATGACCCCGGTGACCACTCCGGCGCGCTCCAGTTCGGCCAGCGCCCGGTGGCCGGCGTTGGGCTGCCGTGACGCCATGTGCCGCCAGCCGAGGTGGTTGCGCGCCCAGTAGCGCTGCCGGTACTCGCGGCTGGTGACGAACTGCCTGATCGTCATGGGGTTGGCCGGCGGGGAGTCCGGTCCGCGGTAGTCGGGGATGCCGGAGTCGGTGGAAATCCCCGCCCCGGTCAGCACCGCGATGCGCCGGCCGGCCAACAGTGCGACGAGTTCCGGTGCATCCACAACCTCGAGGGTAGATACCCGTTTGCTGGTACGGGTTATCGGCGGCGACAATGGGGCGTGGACTTTTTCTCCGCCTACGCCCGGGGCTTCGCCCGGGTGGCCGCCTGCACCCACAGAACGGTGCTGGCCGACCCGGCCGCGAACGCCGAGTCGGTGGGTCGCATCGCCCGGGCCTGCCATGACGACGGCGTGGCGGTCGCGGTCTTTCCCGAACTGACGCTGTCCGGCTACTCGATCGAGGACATCCTGCTGCAGGACAGCCTGCTCGACGCCGTCGAGACGGCCCTGGCCGACGTCGTCGCCTCCTCCGCCGATCTGCTGCCCGTCCTGGTGGTGGGGGCGCCACTGCGCCACCTGCACCGCATCTACAACACCGCCGTGGTGATCCATCGCGGCGCGATCCTGGGTGTCGCGGTCAAGTCGTACCTGCCGACCTACCGGGAGTTCTACGAGAGCCGCCAGGTTGCGGCCGGCGACGATATGAGCGGGACGATTCGGGTGCTGGGGGCCGATGTCCCGTTCGGCCCGGATCTGCTGTTCGACGCCGACGACGTTGCAGGCCTGGTGCTGCATGTGGAGATCTGCGAGGACATGTTCGTGCCGGTGCCGCCGAGTGCTCAGGCTGCACTGGCCGGGGCCACCGTGCTGGCCAACCTGTCCGGCAGCCCGATCACCATCGGCCGTGCCGAGGACCGCAAACTGCTGGCCCGCTCCGCGTCGGCGCGTTGCCTGGCCGCCTATGTCTACTCCGCGGCCGGGGAGGGCGAATCCAGCACCGACCTGGCCTGGGACGGCCAGACGATGATCTACGAGAACGGCCGCCTGCTGGCCGAGTCCGAGCGGTTCCCCGCCGGGGAGCGTCGCTCAGTGGCCGACGTCGACCTGGACCTGCTGCGCGCGGAGCGGCTGCGGATGGGAACCTTCGACGATAACCGCCGTCACCACCAGGCGGCCCTGAACTCCTTCCGCCGCATCGGTTTCCGGCTCGATCCGCCCGGTGGTGACATCGGGTTGCGTCGCGAGGTGGAGCGCTTCCCGTTCGTACCGAGCGATCCGGTGCGGCTGGCGCAGGATTCCTACGAGGGCTACAACATTCAGGTCTCCGGACTCGAGCAGCGGCTGCGTGCGCTGAACTACCCGAAGGTCGTGATCGGCGTGTCCGGCGGCCTGGACTCCACCCATGCGCTGATAGTCGCGGCCAAGGCGATGGACCGGGAGGGCCGTCCCCGCAGCGACATCCTGGCCTTCACCCTGCCCGGGTTCGCCACCGGTGAGCGCACCAAGAACAACGCCATTGCGCTGTCGAAAGCCCTCGGGGTCAGCTTCGAAGAGATCGACATCCGTCCGACGGCGGAGCTGATGCTCAGCGAGATCGGGCACCCCTATGCGCGCGGCGAGAAGGTCTATGACGTGACCTTCGAGAACGTCCAGGCCGGCCTGCGCACCGACTACCTGTTCCGGATCGCCAACCAGCGCGGCGGCATCGTGCTGGGCACCGGCGACCTGTCCGAGCTGGCGCTGGGCTGGTCGACCTACGGCGTCGGCGACCAGATGAGCCACTACAACGTCAACGGGGGTGTACCGAAAACCCTTATCCAGCACC
>JBFYOR010000092.1:0-12157 GCA_041303695.1 Mycobacterium sp.
CGGAGAAAACGACACGGGATTGCTGGCTCATGATGGGACAATCCTGTCATGCGGAAATTCCTGGCGTTGGCCACTGCGGCGTTGACGACGATGGCGGTGGTGGCCGGTTGCTCGGGCGGGCCGGTGGCGGGCGAGAAGCGCCCGTCCGGCGCGGCGGTGGTGGTGGTCTCGGGAGGAAACGCCACCAGTCCGTTCACCACCAACGACCAGGCCTGCGCCACCGGGCTGGCGGCGGGCAACACCAACACCGCGATCCGCGAGTCCCTGATATCCAAGGGCTACACCGTCTACACCGCCCCGGCGATAGCCGGGCGCGGACAGGTGGTCGACCAGACCGGCTTCGGCGCATTCGGGGTGTGCCCGGTGACACTGCCGGAGAACATGACGGTCAATTCCACCGGCAGTATCGACACCGCCGGCGAACACCTGGCCCGGTTCATCAACTGGTTGCACGACGAGAAGGGCGTCACCGATATCGACCTGGTGGGGCACTCGATGGGCGGGTTGTACTCGCGGGCGGCGATCCGGGTACTTGCCACCACCGGCAGCCCGGTGGCCATTCGCTCGCTGACCACGATCGGCACCCCGTGGCAGGGCTCGTACCTGTCCGACTACGCCAACGACCTGATCCCACTCACCGAATGCAAGGGCGACAAATTCTGCGAAGCCGGGATGAAGGAGTTCAAACCCGTTGTCCTGGAGCTGATGTCGGGATCCGGCCGGGAGGTCAACAAGGCCTTCCTAATGGGTCCGGGCGGCTGGAACGAATTCCAGTCCGGGGTGCTGGACAAGATCCCGGTGGTGCTGATCGCCGGGAAGAAGTTCACCGTTGCGCCGCCAGCCAACCCCGGTGTGTGGCCCAACGACGGACTGGTGGCACTCGAGAGCGCACTGGCCAAGGGCATCGGTGACCCGATCCTGCCGCACCGGCGCTGCCACACCTTCGATGACACCCACAGCATCTTCGTCTCCGATCAGGCCGGACTGGACTGGAAGACGGCGCTGACCTGGGATCCGCAGGTGCTCGAGGTGCTGCACCAGTCGATCCAGGATGCGCCCAAGGCACTGGAAGGCCCCAACCGGGAAGGCTGCTAGCGCATCAACTGCCGGACCGCCGCGTCGACCACCGGGTCGAGATCGGCACCCAGGTTGCCCGACAGCCACTGCTGAGCCAGCTCGGCCATCGCCCCGGCATACATCGCCGCTCCGACGAGGTCAGCGATCCGGGCGGGTCGTGACGCCGTCGGGCCCTCGTCGAGAACCGATTTGCGGAGCTGCTCCTGGATCGTCGAACGGCGCGCTGCCAGTACCGGATTAGTGCGTGCCTCGGTGAACAGGATCTTGCCCCGGCGCGGATCCTCGGAACTGAAGTCCAGCACGGTGTGGATTCCCGCCCGCAGTCGGGCCCGGTCATCGGGCAGGTCCGCCATCGCCCCGGCGAGCTCGCCGATCAGGTCGGCCACCACGAAATCGTAAGCCGCGCCGAGCAACTCGTCGGTGTCGGTAAAACTTTCGTAGAAGTAGCGGGTATTGAGCGCACTGCATCTACATACCGAGCGGACCGTGACGGCGGTCTCGCCGTCCTCGCCGAACAGCTCGAAGGCAGCCTCGACGAGCAACCGCTTCCGCTCGGACTGCCGCTCGGCACGGGAGAGTCCGGCCCATCTCGACGTCCGCGACACCCGTCGAGAATAACCGCGGCCATGTGGTACTTTTGGTCACACATGTAACCAATTTAGACCATTCGTCGGTCGAAGGAGCGCGTCATGGATTCGGTTTCCCGGGGCGCGAAGCGGAGCGCGGCGGCACTGGCGCTGGGATTGGGCCTGACGGTGGCCGCCGGCCCGGGGATCGCCTGGGCCGAGGATGCAGAAGCTCCGGCCTCGGATTCACCGGCTGCGGATTCACCGGCCGAACAGAAGCCGACCGCGGAAAAGCCCCGCCGGCCGTCCGCCGAACCACGGGTGCGCGCGCGCAGGACGGCGAACCCAGACGTCCTCCTCCGGCCGGCCGGATCCAACCGGCAACACAGCGCGGCTGCGGCTGGCGCGCACGCAGCCACCCCGCCGGACTCCCTGCCGACGATCCCGACAGCAGCAGCGAAGGCGGCCTCCCCGGATCCGGTGGCCGTCACCGGGCCCGTCACGGGGCACGTAAGGACGCCTGCCACCGCGCCGACCACCCCGGTCGCAGTCCTCCTGTTCCGAACGGTGGCGGCGGCGGTCCCGGAACCGGCCGCCGCGATGACGGCCGCTCCCACTCTGTCGTCGTCGTCGACCACCACCCCCTCCGGTGCGGCCACTGGCGGAGCGGTAAACCCGTTCGAGATCCTGACCGCCGCACTGGCGATGATCAGCCGGGAAATCAACCGGTTGTTCTTCAACCGCACCCCGACAGCCAAACCCGTGTTGAACTCGCTGAGCAACGGCAAGGTGGTGACCGGGACGGTCGGCGGCTCTGACCCCGACGGAGATCCGCTGGCCTACTCGATCACCGGGCAGCCGGCCCGCGGCACTGTTGTCGTCGACACCGAGGGCGCCTTCACCTACACCGCCGGCAACGAACTGGCCTCTGCCGGCGGGACCGACACGTTCGTCGTCGGAGTGCGCGACACGGGCTTCCACCTGAACTTCTGGGTCCCGACCGCGATATCGGTGCCGGTGACGGTGACCGTGACCGCAGCCGCACCGAATCCGGTCACACCACCCGCGCTGTCGATCGGCGACCTCGCCGTGGCCGAGGGGGACGGCGGACACAACCATTTCATGTTCACGGTGCGACTGGACAAGACCTCGGCGGAGTCCGTCAGCGTGCGCTACGCCACCGTCGACGGGACCGCGACCGCCGGCCTGGACTACACCGCGACCACCGGCACCCTCACCTTCGCACCCGGCGTCACCACGCAGATGGCGCACGTCGACATCATCGGAGACACCCGCGTCGAAGCGGACGAGACCTTCACCGTCAGCCTCTCGAACCCGACCGGGGCAACGATCCTCGACGGCTCGGCACTGGGCACGATTCTCGACGATGACGACGACGCGAGCCCCCTGACCCCGGGCTTGAGCATCTCCGACGCCTCGGTCACCGAGCCATCTGGCGGCGGTATGGCACCGGGATTCCTGAGCACCGCGGGAAACCAGATCATCGACTCGTCTGGTAGTCCGGTGCAGATCTCCGGGGTGAACTGGTTCGGCATGGAGTCGACCACCGGCGCGCCGCATGGACTGTGGACCCGCTCCTACACCGACATGATCGACCAGATGGCGGCCGAGGGATTCAACACGATCCGGCTGCCGTACGCCAGCGAGGCGTTGCACAGCACGGCGGCGCCCAACGGCATCGACTTCTCGAAAAACCCTGACCTGCAGGGGTTGACGAGCCTGGAGATCATGGATGCCGTCATCGACTACGCCGGGCAGCAGGGCATGCGGGTCATCCTGGATCACCACCGCAGCGGTTACGGCACCGGAACCTCCGGCAACGGGCTGTGGTACGACGGCCAATACACCGAGGATGCCTGGGTCGCGGACTGGCAGATGCTCGCCGAGCGCTACTCCGCCGACCCGACGGTCATCGGCATGGACCTGCACAACGAACCGCACAACGGCACCTGGGGCGGCGGCGGTGCCACCGACTGGGCGCGGGCCGCCGAACGGGCCGGCAACGCCGTCCTCGCGGTCAATCCCGATCTGCTGGTCTTCGTCGAGGGTGTCGGCACCTACCAGGGCGAGAGCTATTGGTGGGGCGGCAATCTGATGGGGGTGGCCGATCGTCCGATCACTCTCGACGTGCCCAACCGGGTGGTCTACTCACCGCACGACTACCCCAACTCGGTCTACGCCCAGCCCTGGTTCTCCGGCGCGAACTTCGGTGCGGCACTGCCGGCGAAGTTCCGCCAGATGTGGGGCTACATCTATGAAGAGGGCATCGCCCCGGTCTATATCGGCGAGTTCGGCACCAAGCTGTCCGACCCCAAGGACGTCGTCTGGTTCGAGGCCATCACGTCATATATCTCCGGTGACTTCGACAATGACGGCACCATCGACATCCCCTCCGGTACCGAGGACATCAGTTGGACGTTCTGGTCGTGGAACCCGAATTCCGGTGACACCGGAGGCATCCTGGCCGACGACTGGCTCACCGTCAACGACAACAAGATGGCCTACCTGACGGCAATCCAGTTCAGCGGCTCGGATTCCGATGCCGTTGCGACGTTCGCGATCACGCTGACCTCGGCGGCGGCTCAGCCGGTGACGGTGCAGTACGCGACATCGAACATGACCGCGTCGGCCGGCAGCGACTACACCGCCACCTCTGGCACGGTCACCTTCGCACCCGGCGAAACCCGGAAGGTCATCGCGGTTCTGGTGCAGCGCGACATCCTCGTCGAAGGCAGCGAGGCCTTCATGGTCATGCTGTCCAATCCGTCCGGGGCCACCCTGACCGACGCGATGGGGGTGGGCACCATCCTCGACCGGACTGTCGTCGGACCGCCGGTCGACCCTGTCGACCCTGTCGACCCTGTCGACCCTGTCGACCCGGACCATTCGGACCATCCGGTCGAGACCGGGGACTACGTCGATCTGATGACGTTCGGCATGTCCCACGGCAGCGACCACACCGGCATGGACGCCCTGGTGGGCGGTAGGACACCGATCACCACGGAGGCCGTGGTCGCCTACAACGACCTGCGGAGGTTCGCCGGCCTTGCGCCCGCGACCATCGAGGATGTCGGCAGGTGGGCCTTCGCCAACGGCTTGACCAACAACACCCAGGCGTGGGGCACCGATGTTCAGGGTGTCGGACTGTTCTACGCGATGCAGGGCGCCAAAGTCGGCTGGATCGCCGATGACAAATACGACCCCCAGATCGTGGCGGATATCGAACGCACCGCCCGCCTCGGGTCAGCCGATGAGGTGATGGCCATGGTGGTCGCCTACGGTCACGACGGATATGCCGACTACCTGCTCGACAACGGCTACGACACCGCCTTCATCAACACCTTGAAGATGGAGACGCACTGGGCCGGCTGGATGCACGATCGCGCCCACGGACGACTGGTGATCGAAGGCGGCGCCACCGCCCACGATGTCAACCACCTGACCGTGCTGAGCCACGATCAGATGCGGCCGTTCATGAACGACACCTGGGACTATCCACAGTGGCCTGCCCTGGATGTCTCGGACAAGCGGGTGATCGAGTACTTCCAGAGCATGGTCACCCTCGGGGACCCCCGCGGCAGTAGCTTGACTGCGCTGGCCGTCTAGTACCGCTCAAAAGCGACTGCTGGTCAACAACCAGTGATTGGCACCGGAAAGACGTTGATAGGCAAGGGTTTCAAGGACCAGTCGCGCCATAGCGAGACCCCGACCACTCTCGGCGACATCGCCAGGCATACAGATTGCGTTCATGTCGATGCACGCTTCATTTCCATCGTCGGTTAACGCGACCAGCACGCGATCGGGTTGAACCGAAATCGCCATCTCGATCTGGACAAGATGCCGCCCCGCACTCCCGTGCTCAACGATGTTCGCCACAATCTCTGCCACCGCGATCGCCGTGTGCATCCGGACGCTGTCCGGTACTTGGCCGTACATCGCAAACGCCCGATCAAGCGCGGCATGGGCCTCATCACAGATACCGGGCCCTGCAACCGTACGAAGAATCGGCGTCCACACCATCGAGAAAACCCTTCGAATAACGGGCGCACCAGTCGAAGGTTGGACGGCAGACCGAGTTATCAAATGCAACCGTCAGGCACCACAAAAATGGTGACACACTTGCGCACCTGTTGCACGCTTTGCAGGCGCCCACACCAGGGGCGTTGCTAGTCGTCGAACTCGACGGTCACCGGGGCATGGTCGGACCACCGCAGCGCGTAAGCGGGAGGTTTCTCCACCCGGGCCGACCGGGTCCGGGCGGCCAGCGGTTCGGTGGCCAGGTGGTAGTCGATGCGCCAGCCGGCGTCATTGTCGAAGGCCTTACCCCGCCAGGACCACCAGCTGTAGGGGCCGGGAACATCGGGGTGCCGGCTGCGCACGACGTCCACCCAGCCCGAGTCCATCAGGTCGGTGAGCCACTGCCGCTCGGCGGGCAGGAACCCGGACTTGCGGACGTTGGCCTTCCAGGCCTTGATGTCGTTCTCGGTGTGGGCGATATTCCAATCCCCGCACAGCACTGCCGGCCGGCCGGCCGCGGACAGCTCGGCCATCCTGGCACCCAGTGCGGCCATGAACCGCTCCTTCTCCAGCTGCCGGTCGGTACCGGCCTCACCGGTGTGCACATAGACGCTGCCGACGGTGGTGCCGTCGGCCAGGTCGACCTCGAGGTAGCGGCCGTGTTCAGCGAAACCGGCCAGTCCGACGCGGGCATCCCGCAGCGGCGTGCGGCTGAGCACGGCCACCCCGCTGCGGCCCTTCAAGTGCGGCTGCGCCGAAGCCAGCTGCCAGCCGGAGTCCAGCGCCGGGGCCAGCGCCTCGGCGAGTTGGTCGTCATCGGCCCGGGTCTCCTGCAGGCAGACCACGTCGGCGGCGGTCCGCTCCAGCCAGTCCAGCAGACCGAGGTTGTCCTGCGAACGCTGCCGGACCGCGGCGCGCACGCCGTTGACGTTGATTGTGGTGACGATCACGGCTGGCAACCTATCGTGGAGGTGTGACCCGGGAACCCATCCACCTCGGTTCAGGCGAGCCGATCCTGCTGCTGCATCCGTTCATGATGTCGTCGTACGTGTGGCACGACGTGGCGCCACGGCTGGCCGAGACCGGCCGCTTCGAGGTGTTCGCCCCGACGATGGCCGGGCACAACGGCGGGCCTCGCAGCCGATCGGTGTTCCTGGACACCACCACCCTGGCCGACCACGTCGAGACCCAGCTCGACGAACTCGGTTGGGACACCGCCCATATCGTCGGCAACTCACTCGGCGGCTGGGTGGCCTTCGAACTGGAGCGTCGGGGACGGGCCCGCACCCTGACCGCCATCGCCCCGGCCGGCGGCTGGCACCGGTGGTCGCCGGTCAAGTACGAGATCGTCGGCAAGTTCGTCGCCGGGTTGCCGGTGTGGTTGACGGCTGTGGCACTGGGCCAGCGCGCCGCCAGGTTGCCGCTGGCCAAACAGGCCGCCAGCGTTCCGATCAGCGCCACTGCGGCCGGGCTCAGCGACGTCGACCTCGCCGAGGTGATCGACGACGTCACCCACTGCCCGGCCTACTACCAGTTGCTGATCAAGGCGCTGCTGCTGCCCGGGCTGATGGAGTTGGCCGAGACCGGGACACCCACCAACCTGGTGATTTGCGAGCGGGACCGGGTGCTGCCGCATCCCCGCTACACCAAGCACTTCCTCAAACACATCCCCGAGATCGACCGGGTGACCACCCTGCACGACGTCGGGCACATCCCGATGTTCGAGGCGCCGCAGGCCATCGCCGACCTGATCATCGCCTGGGTCGAGGAGCATCGTCGCCCGGTCCGGCACATTTCGCCGGCCAGCTGAGTCAGTCCTGCGCCATCGCCTTGTCGAGGTTCTTGGCTAGTGTGGCCAGGAACTGCTCGCTGGTCTGGTACGGCTGTTCCGGGCCGATCAGCAGAGCCAGATCCTTGGTCATCTTGCCGCCCTCGACGGTATGGATGACGACTTCTTCGAGGGTCTCGGCGAACTCGATCACCTCGGGCGTGCCGTCGAGCTTGCCGCGGTGCTCCAGGCCCCTGGTCCAGGCGAAGATCGACGCGATCGGGTTGGTGGAGGTGGGCTTGCCCAACTGGTGCTGCCGGTAGTGCCGGGTGACGGTGCCGTGCGCGGCCTCGGCCTCCACGGTCTTGCCGTCCGGGGTCATCAGCACCGAGGTCATCAGCCCCAGCGAGCCGTAGCCCTGGGCCACGATGTCGGACTCCACGTCGCCGTCGTAGTTCTTGCAGGCCCAGACGTAGCCGCCCTCCCACTTCAGGCAGGAGGCCACCATATCGTCGATGAGCCGGTGCTCGTAGGTCAGCCCGCGGGCGTCGAACTCCGCCTTGTAGTCCTCGTCGAAGATGCGCTGGAATTCGTCCTTGAACATGCCGTCGTAGGCCTTGAGGATGGTGTTCTTGGTCGACAGATACACCGGGTAGTTCTGCTGCAGCGCGTAGCTGAACGAGGAGTGGGCGAAGTCCTGAATGGACTTCTTGAAGTTGTACATCCCCATCACCACCCCACCGTCCTCCGGGATGCGCACCACCTCGTGCACCATCGGCTCGCTGCCGTCCTCGGGGGTGAAGGTCAGCGTGACGGTGCCGGGACGGTCCACCTTGAAGTTGGTGGCGCGGTACTGGTCGCCGAAGGCGTGCCGGCCGATGATGATCGGCTTGGTCCACCCGGGTACCAGGCGCGGGATGTTCGAGATCACGATGGGGGCGCGGAAAATGGTGCCGCCCAGGATGTTCCGAATGGTGCCGTTGGGCGACAGCCACATCTTCTTGAGTCCGAACTCCTTGACCCGATCCTCGTCGGGGGTGATGGTGGCGCACTTGACGCCCACACCGTGTTTGAGGATGGCGTGTGCCGATTCGATGGTCACCTGGTCGTCGGTGGCGTCGCGGTGCTCCATGCCCAGGTCGTAGTACTCGAGGTTGACGTCCAGGTGCGGCAGGATCAGAGTTTCCTTGATCAGCTTCCAGATGATCCGGGTCATCTCGTCGCCGTCGAGCTCCACAACCGTGCCTTTGACCTTGATCTTGGGTCGACTGGACATGTGAGTCCGCATCCTCCTACGCCTGGTGATCGCGTCCTGGGCAACTGTGCTGGGGACAACCTCGTGGAGCTGTCGAGATCTCCTCGCCGACCACACTACAAGGGCACTTGGTCGACAGAATGTTCAACTCGGGCTACTCACCGGTAGCGCTGCGCGTCAGCCCCCGGCCGCCGCCAGCGCGGCATTGAACGTCTTGCTGGGCCGCATCACCGCGGTGGTCTTCTCGCGGTCCGGGTAGTAATAGCCGCCGATATCCACCGGATTGCCCTGCGCCTCGTTGAGTTCGGCCACTATGACGGCCTCGTCGGACGCCAACGCCGTGGCAAGTGCGGCGAAGTGCTCCGCCAGTTCCTTGTCCTCGTCCTGCGCCGCGAGTTCCTGCGCCCAGTACAGCGCGAGGTAGAACTGGCTGCCGCGGTTGTCGAGTTCACCGGTCTTGCGCGACGGGTTCTTGCTGTTGTCCAACAACCTGCCGGTAGCGCTGTCGAGTGTCTTGGCGAGGATCGTGGCGCGTTCGTTGCCGGTCCTGGTGCCGAGGTCTTCCAGGCTGACGGCAAGCGCGAGGAACTCGCCGAGGGAATCCCAGCGCAGATGGTTCTCCTCCAACAGCTGACTGACATGCTTGGGCGCTGAACCGCCGGCCCCGGTTTCGTACATGCAGCCGCCGGCCATCAGCGGCACGATGGACAGCATCTTGGCGCTGGTGCCCAGTTCCAGGATCGGGAACAGGTCGGTGAGGTAGTCGCGGAGAATGTTGCCGGTCGCAGCGATGGTGTCCTGCCCGCGGCTGACGCGCTCGATCGTGTGCCGCATGGCGCGCACCTGCGACATGATCGCAATGTCGAGGCCCTCGGTGTCATGGTCCAACAGGTACCGCTCGACCTTCTTGCGCAGCTCGTTCTCGTGCGGACGTTCCGCGTCCAGCCAGAACACCACCGGCATTCCGGAGTTGCGGGCCCGGCTGACGGCCAGCTTGACCCAGTCGCGGATCGGTGCGTCCTTGACCACCGGCATGCGCCAGATGTCGCCGGCTTCCACGGTCTGAGTCAGCAGCACTTCGCCGGTGGCGACGTCGGTGATGTTGGCGACACCGTCCTCGGGGATCTCGAACGTCTTGTCGTGTGAGCCGTACTCCTCGGCCTTCTGGGCCATCAGACCGACGTTCGGGACGGTGCCCATCGTCGTCGGATCGAACTGGCCCTCGGTCTTGCAGAAGTTGATGATCTCCTGGTAGATCCGGGAGAAGGTGGACTCCGGGTTCACCGCTTTGGTGTCCTTGAGCCTTCCGTCGGCGCCGTACATCTTGCCGCCGGCGCGGATCATCGCGGGCATCGAGGCGTCGACGATGACATCGCTGGGCGAATGGAAGTTGGATATCCCCCTGGCCGAGTCCACCATGGCCAACTTGGGGCGATGTTCGTGGCATCGGTGCAGGTCTTCGATGATCTCGTCACGTTGCGATGCCGGCAGTGAGTCGATCTTGCTGTAGAGGTCCGATAACCCGTTGTTGACGTTGACGCCCAGTTCGTCGAAAAGCTTCTGGTGCTTGGCAAAAGCATCCTTGTAGAAGACCTTGACCGCATGGCCGAAGACGATGGGGTGGCTGACCTTCATCATGGTGGCCTTGACGTGCAGCGAGAACATGACGCCGGTCTTGTACGCGTCCTGCATCTGTTCCTCGTAGAAGTCGCACAGCGCCTTGCAGCTCATGAACATGCTGTCGATGATGTCGCCGTCGTCCAGCTTCACCTCGGGCTTGAGCACCAGGGTTTCGCCGCGCGTGGTCACCAGTTCCATCCGCACCACCCGCGCGCGGTCCAGCGTCATCGACTTCTCGCCGTGATAGAAGTCGCCGTGCCGCATATGTGCCACATGGGTGCGTGAGGCCATCGACCACTCGCCCATGCTGTGCGGGTGCTTTCGCGCGTACTCCTTGACCGCCCTGGGGGCGCGGCGGTCGGAGTTACCTTCACGCAAAACCGGGTTCACCGCGCTGCCCAGACACGTGGCGTAGCGCGCACGAAGCTCTTTCTCCTCGTCGGTCTTCGGATCACCGGGGTAATCCGGCAGCTGGTAACCCTTGGACTGCAGTTCGGTGATGGCCGCCAGCAATTGGGGCACCGAGGCGCTGATATTGGGCAGCTTGATGATGTTGGTGTCGGGATCCTGGGTCAGCGCGCCCAGTTCGGCCAGGTTGTCCGGCACCCGCTGCGCTTCGGTCAGGTAATCACCGAACTCGGCCAGGATGCGTGCCGCCACCGAGATGTCACTGTCCCGGACGTCGATACCCGCCGGCTCGACGAACGTCCTGATGATCGGCAGAAAGGCATATGTCGCCAGCAGCGGGGCCTCGTCGGTCAACGTGTAGATGATGGTCGGCTGCTCGGCACTCATATGCTGATCTCCCGGCGTCGGTTTCGGGTCAGGGCTCGTAGAACCATCAGTATCACCCCAGCCGGGAACCGCTGGCCGACCGATGGGAATGTGCGATACCCTTGGAACCGGTCATGAGCGCCAGCGTCAAGCCCCGGCTTGCTGGCCGGCAACCCTCCAACCGCGGTGGGGTGCCCTGGGTGATGACCAGGTTGAGCAGCCGCATGCGGCTGAACGGCAAGCGCGGGTCCGCCATGACGGGCCCCCCGAGTAGACAGGGAAACCTGATGCGGAGTCCCCTTATGTGCCGCTGTCGCTGTCGCTGACCCCGCCTAACGAGCGCCCAGCCCAGTGACATCCAAGGAGCACGACCCCCATGACCACCCTCGACGAATGGTCTTTCGAGACCAAACAGATCCACGCCGGCCAGACGACGGACCCGACCACTAGGGCCCGAGCGCTGCCGATCTACCAGACCACGTCCTACACCTTCGACAACACCGATCACGCCGCCGCGCTGTTCGGCCTGGCCGAGCCCGGCAACATCTACACCCGGCTGATGAACCCCACCACCGACGTCGTCGAGCAGCGCATCGCCGCACTCGAGGGCGGGGTGGCCGCACTGTTCCTGGCCTCCGGCCAGGCTGCGGAGACCATCGCGATCCTCAACCTGGCGGGCGCGGGCGATCACATCGTGTCCAGCCCGCGGCTGTACGGCGGCACCTACAACCTGCTGCACTACACGCTGCCGAAGCTGGGCATCGAGACGACGTTCGTCTCCGACCCCGACGACCTGGACGCCTGGCAGGCCGCGGTGCGGCCCAACACCAGGGCCTTCTACGGCGAGACGATCTCCAACCCGCAGATCGACATTCTCGACACCCCCGGTGTTTCGGCGGTGGCGCACGCCAACGGGGTGCCGCTGATCGTCGACAACACCATCGCGACGCCCTACCTGATCCGGCCGCTGGCCCAGGGCGCGGACATCGTTGTGCATTCGGCCACCAAGTACCTCGGCGGGCACGGCACCGCGATCGCCGGGGTGATCGTCGACGGCGG
>JBFYOR010000093.1:0-3355 GCA_041303695.1 Mycobacterium sp.
GTCCTGGCCGGCACGGCTCCGCTGTCGATCGCGGTCTGCGGCACCCCGACCGCGGCGATCTCCGGCCGGGTGAAGGTGGCCGAGGCCACCGTGCGCAGCCGAATCGGCGCCACTCCCTCGCCGAGTGCGTGGTACATCGCGATGCGGCCCTGCATGGCCGCGACCGAGGCCAGCGGCATCAGCCCGGTGCAGTCACCGGCGGCATAGATACCCGCCGCCGACGTCCGCGACACCCGGTCCACCGGGATATAGCCGCCCGGTGAGAGTTCGACGCCGACCCGTTCCAGCCCCAGGCCTGACGTATTGGGCACCGAGCCGACGGTCATCAGGGCGTGGCTGCCGTCGACGGTGCGGCCGTCGGCCATCGTCACCCGGACACCGGCCGGGGTGCGCAGCACCGACTCGGCGCGGGCGTTCTTCACCAGTGTCACACCGCGTTCGGCGAAAACCTCCTCCAGCACGGCGGCGGCATCGCTGTCCTCGTGCGGCAGGATCTGATCGCGGCTGGCCACCACCGTCACGGTGACGCCCAACTCGGTGTAGGCGTTGCAGAACTCCGCCCCGGTCACACCGGACCCGACGATCACCAGATGCTCCGGCAGGTCGGACAGGTCGTAGAGCTGGCGCCAGTTGAGGATTCGCTCGCCATCGGGCTCCGCGTTGGGCAGCACCCGGGGCCTGGCGCCGGTGGCGATCAGCACGACGTCGGCCTTGACCACCCCGCTCTTGCCCTCTGCGGTCGTCACCCGCACCCGGTGCTGCGCCATACCGGTCACGTCGTCGGTCAACTCCGCGCGTCCGGCCACCACGGTGACGCCCTGGCCGAGCAGTTGCGCCCCGATGTCGGCGGATTGCGACCGGGCCAGCGTCTTGACCCGGTTGTTGATCTGCGGCAGTGAGATCTTGGCGTCCTCGATACCGATGTCGAAGCCCAGACCGGAGGCCCGGCGCAGCTCGGTGCGAACCCCGGTGGAGGCGATGAAGGTCTTGGACGGCACGCAGTCGAAGAGCACGCAGGCCCCGCCGATCCCGTCGGAGTCCACCACGGTGACCTCGGCGACGTCCCGGCCGCGGGCCGCGGCCACCAACGCGGCCTCGTACCCGGCCGGGCCACCGCCGATGATGACGATCCGCTTGGGGGTAGGGGGGGTCACGGCTTCAAGTTAGCCTCTACGCTTCCACCGTGCCTCTCTACGCCGCCTACGGGTCCAACATGGACCCCGAGCAGATGCTGGAACGGGCGCCGCACTCCCCGATGGCCGGCACCGGCTGGCTGTACGGCTGGCGGCTGACGTTCGCCGGCGAGGACATCGGCTGGGAGGGAGCGCTGGCGACCCTGGTCGAGGATCCCGCCTCCCGGGTCTTCGTCGTGATCTACGACGTGACCCAGGCCGATGAAGAGAATATGGACCGGTGGGAAGGCTCGGAACTGGGCCTGCATTCCAAGATCCGCTGCCGGATCGACCGCGAATCCTCGGACACCTCAATCGAACCCGTGCTGGCCTGGCTCTACGTGGTGGACGCCTGGGAGGGTGGTTTACCCTCGGCCCGCTATCTCGGTGTGATGGCCGACGCAGCGGAAGTGGCCGGCGCACCGGCGGAGTATGTGCACCACATCCGTACCCGCCCGGCCCGCAACATCGGGCCCGGCCCTGCCGAATAGAGCCTGAGCCCCGCCGAATAGAACCTGAGCCCCGCCGAATAGAGCCTTACTCGAAGGCCGCCGCCTGCTCGATGATGTTGACCAGCACCCGCACTCCGATCGCCAGCGCCCGTTCGTCGAGGTCGAAGGTGGGCTGGTGCAGGTCGAGTTGTTCACCCTGTCCGCTCCACACCCCGAGCCGGGCCATCGCACCGGGTACGTCCTCGAGGTACCAGGAGAAATCCTCGCCGCCGCCGGACTGACGGGTGTCGGCCAGCGCGTCGGGCCCGACCGCCTCGATGGCGTGGGTCATGATCTGGGTGCTGCGCTCCTCGTTGACCACCGGCGGCACGCCGCGGCGGTACTGCAGCGAGTGTTCGATGCCCAGCGGTGCGAGCAGGCCCGAAACGATCTCGTGCACAAGGTCTTCCATCTCCAGCCAGGCCTCCCGGCTGGCGGTGCGCACGGTGCCGGCCAGGGTGCCGATCTGCGGGATGGCATTGGCTGCCACCCCGGCGTTGGCGGCCCCCCAGACCATCACGGTGCCGTACCGCGGGTCGACGCGGCGGGACAGCACACCGGGCAGCCCGGTGATGACCGTCCCCATGCCGTACACCAGATCCGAGGTCAGGTGCGGCCGCGAGGTGTGCCCGCCCGGCGAGTGCAGGGTGATCTCGACGGAGTCGGCCGCCGAGGTGATCGGACCGGCGGTGATGGCCACCCGCCCCACCGCGAGCCGGGGGTCGCAGTGCAGGGCGAAGATCCGCGATACCCCGCTCAGCGCACCGGCGGCGATCGCATCGAGTGCACCGCCGGGCATCAGCTCCTCGGCCGGCTGGAAGATCAGCCGCACCCCCAGCGGCAGCTCGGCCGCCGACGCCAACGCCGTCGCCGCGCCCAGCAGGATCGCGGTGTGGGCGTCGTGACCGCAGGCGTGCGCCACCCCGGGCACCGTCGAGGCGTAGGCCGCCCCGGTCCGCTCGGCCATCGGCAAGGCGTCCATATCGGCGCGCAAGGCGATTCGCGGTGCGTAGTCGGGGCCGAAATCGCAGATCAGGCCGGTTCCACCGGGCAGAACCTTGGGATTGAGCCCGGCCTCGACCAGCCGATCGGCGACGAACTGCGTCGTCGCGAATTCCTGTCGGCCCAGTTCGGGGTGCCGGTGGATATGGCGGCGCCACCCGACGAGGTCGTCGTAGTGGGCAGCCAGCCACGACTCCGCGGTGTCGGCCAGGGGCATCGGGCCAGTATCGCAGGCGACGTTACGCTTGGCTGCTGTGAGTCCAGACGCCGCGCGGGCCGCCGAGGTGATCGCCGAACGCACCGGAGCCGACCGTCACGACGTGGCCGTGGTACTCGGCTCGGGCTGGGCACCTGCCGCCGCCGCCCTGGGCGTCCCGTCTGCGGAGATCCCGATGGCCGAGCTGCCGGGCTTTTCGCCGCCCAGCGCCGACGGCCACCGCGGACAGGTGCTGTCGATCCCGGTGCGCAGCCACCGGGTCCTGGTCTTCGTCGGCCGCATCCACGCCTATGAGGGACACGACCTGAGCCGGGTGGTGCACCCGGTTCGTACCGCCTGTGCGGCCGGCGCCGATATCGTCGTGCTCACCAATGCCGCCGGCGGTCTGCGCCCGGAGTACCGGGTCGGGCAGCCGGTTTTGATCAGTGATCACCTCAACCTCACTGCCCGCTCCCCATTGCACGGCCCGCAGT
>JBFYOR010000094.1:0-3542 GCA_041303695.1 Mycobacterium sp.
TCGGCAAGGGTTTTGGCCTGCGGCTTGATCTGCTGGGCGGCGAACACCCCGGTGACCGGTGCCAGCAGGCTGTCCCGGTTGAGCAACTCCAGGTAGCGGGTGAGCTGCTCCACACCGTCGATCTCGCCGCGACGTTTGATCTCGACGGCCACCGAGTTGCCCTGGGCGTCACGACACAGGATGTCCACCGGGCCGATCGCGGTCATGAACTCCCGGCGCACCAGGCTGTAGCCCTCGCCCAGCAGTTCGATGTGCTCGGCGAGCAGTTCCTGAAGGTGCGCCTCAACCCCGTCCTTCACCAGACCGGGGTCGATGCCCAGCTCGTGGCTCGAGTCGTGCTCGATCTCCTCGATCGTGATGCGCAACTGCTCGCCCGACTTGTTCTGGACCACCCACACCAGGCCGCCGGAATCCTCGACCAGCCAGCAGGGCGGGCTCATCCAGTTCAGCGGCTTGTAGGCCCGGTCGTCGGCATGCACACTGACCGAGCCGTCAGCCTTGATGAGCAGCAGCCGCCGCGCCGAGGGCAGGTGGGCGGTGAGCCGCCCGACGTAGTCCACGGTGCACTGGGCGATCACGAGACGCACCGGTTCAGCTTAGGGGTCGGCGCCGCCGGTTTAGCTGACGCAGCCGTAACAACGCAGCGCTATGCGAATTAGGCTGACGCCACCATGAGATCCACACCGAGCCTGGCGCAGCGGCTGGGCCGCGTTCTGGAGCGGATCACCCGGCAGAGCGGACGGCTGTCGCGGCCGCCGGCCTACGGGTCGCTGCTGCTGGGCCGGGTGTCGGAGAGTCCGGTCCGGCGCCGGGCGCGGATCCAGACCATCCTCACCGCGTTCATCATCGGCGTGAACCTGATCGGCTTCGCCGTGGTCTTTCTGCTGATCGCGGTGGCCTTTCCGGTTCCGAGTGTGTTCAGCGACGTACCCGCCTGGCTGCCGGGGCTCGTGGTGCCGGGTTACGCGTTGGCCGCACTGGCCGTCGGCACCTGGTGGATCACCACCCGCACGGTCAACTGCCTGCGCTGGTCCATCGAGGACCGCCCGCCGAATGCGTCCGACCAGCGCAACGTGTTCCTGACCCCGTGGCGCATCGCGTTCGCCCACCTGGTGCTGTGGGGCACGGGTGCGATCCTGCTCACCATCCTCTACGGCCGCTACAACACGGATTTCATTCCCCGGGTCGGCTTGGCGATCCTGTTCTGCGGAACCCTGGTGGCCACCGGCAGCTATCTGTTCGCCGAGTTCGCGTTGCGGCCGGTGGCCGCCCAGGCACTGGCCGCCGGGGATCCGCCGCGCCGGCTGGCACCGGGCATCATGGGCCGCACCATGACCATCTGGATGGTCAGCTCAGGCCTGCCCCTGATCGGCTTCGGCCTCACGGCGATGTTCTCGCTGATCCTTCGCAATCTCACCCAGCAGCAGTTGGAGGTGGCGATCCTCATCACCTCCGCCGCCGCCCTGGTATTCGGCTTCCTGCTGATGTGGATCCAGGCCTGGTTCACCGCCACCCCGGTTCGGATGGTGCGGGCCGCCCTCAAGCGCGTCGAGGAGGGCGACCTCTCCGCCACCGTGGTGGTCTTCGACGGAACCGAACTCGGCGAACTGCAGCGTGGCTTCAACTCCATGGTGGCGGGTCTGCGCGAGCGTGAGCAGGTTCGCGACCTTTTCGGCCGCCATGTCGGGCGCGAGGTCGCCGCGGCGGCCGAGCTGAAGCAGCCGACACTCGGCGGCGAGGAGCGTCACGTGGCCGTGCTCTTCGTCGACGTGGTCGGTTCCACCAAGATGGTCAGCAGCCGCCCGCCGATGGAGGTCGTCGAACTGCTCAACCGCTTCTTCTCGGTCATCGTCGAGGAGGTCGATCGACACCACGGACTGGTCAACAAGTTCGAGGGTGACGCCGCGTTGGCGATCTTCGGGGCGCCGGGCGAGCTGGAGAACCCGGAGAACAATGCGCTGGCGGCGACACGGGCTGTGGCGCGGCGGCTGAAGATCGAGGTTCCGGAATGCCCGGCCCGGATCGGGGTTGCCTCCGGTCAGGTGGTGGCCGGCAATGTCGGGGCCAAGGAGCGTTTCGAGTACACGGTCATCGGTGAACCGGTCAACGAGGCGGCGCGGCTGGCCGAACTGGCGCGTTCCGAACCGAGCCGGGCTCTGGCATCGGCGGCGACCATCGCAGCCGCCTCCGAGCGCGAGCAGCGGTTCTGGCGCCTCGGCAGGCCGGTCCGGTTACGGGGGTACGACGAACGCGTCCAGATCGCAAGCCTGGTCGGCGGGCCCTGAATCTCAGCGAATCGGTCTGTCCTGCAACCATTGCCCGGCTGCGGCGACGGCGGCGTCGAGGGTGCGGAACACCACATCGTCGAAACCGCGGTCCGGCCGGATGACCGCGGAGTCCGGGTCGACGAGATACCCCTGTTTGCCCGCGGCCCGCAGGGTGCTGCTCATGCTGGCGAGTAGTTGACGCGCGGGATCGTTGATGGTGTCGACCCGGGTGACATCGAGGATGGCCACCGAGAACTCGCCGCAATCCCGATCCACGGTGCGTAGCGCCTTCTCCGCGCCGGCGAACATCAGGTCGCCGTGCAGCTCGTAGACCCGCACCTCCGGCGCTGCCTCATAGACCGCCCGGATGGTGGCGCGCGACTCACGGCTGACGGTCAGGAAGTGCAGGCCCAGTCGCTCCGACAGTGCCCGGCAGGCCAGGACTCCGCGCACGCTGTTGCCCCGGCCGTCCAGCAGTGGCGAGTACACGCCGATGCCGAGTTGTCCGGGCAGGACCGCGGCGATCCCACCGCCCACCCCGCTCTTGGCGGGCATGCCGACGGCGCTGACCCAGTCCCCGGCGCCGTTGTACATCCCGCAGGTGACCATCACACTCAACGTGCGTTGCACCACCGGTGCGGCGGTGACCCGTCGGCCGGTCTGCGGGTTGATACCGCCGCGGGCCAGGGTGGCCGCCATCCGGGCCAGATCCACGCTGGTCACCCGAAGCGAGCACTGGCGGAAGTAGACATCGAGGACGTCGTCGGGCTCCTCGAGCACCCCGAAGCTGGTCAGCATGTAGGCGATCGCCCGGTTGCGGTTACCGGTGGCCTTCTCCGAGCGGTAGACGTCCTCATCGAGTTCCAGTGGGCGTCCGGCGCAGGCGGAGTAGAAGTCCTGGATCTTGGCGAAGCGCTCGTCGGGGGTGGCCCCGGGTACCAGCGAGACCGCCGCGATGGCGCCGGCATTGATCATCGGGTTCTTCGGGATTTTCGTATGCTCGTCGACGCTAATCTCGTTGAACGCGTCACCGGACGGCTCGACGCCGATCTTGGCGTCGACAGCCTGCTGTCCAACCTGGTCGAGCGCGAGGGCGTAGGTGAAGGGCTTGGATATCGACTGGATCGTGAATTCGGTTCGGGCGTCGCCGGATTCATAGAGGTATCCGTCAGCGGAGGACAGTGTTAGCCCGAAGCGGGTCGGGTCGACCTCGGTGAGTTCGGGGATGTAGTCGGCCAGTGCACCGTCGGTGACCGACGCGAACTCAGCCACCAG
>JBFYOR010000095.1:0-2697 GCA_041303695.1 Mycobacterium sp.
GATCACCACGTTCACCGACGACCACCCGGCCCAGGCCCAGCCACCGTGCCATCGTCTGCAACTCCCCCGCCAGCGCGCCCGCGACCCGCGTGCGGTCGCGCTCCGGCTCGAGGAAGGCGCCTACGACGTTCAGCGCCCCGGCCGCCCGGTCGGCCTTGAGGTCCACCCGGCCGACGAGCTCGCCGTCGAGCAGCAGCGGCCACACGTAGTAGCCGTACCGGCGCTGGGCTGCCGGGGTATAGATCTCGATGCGGTATTCGAATCCGAACAGCCGCGCCACCCGGGGCCGGAAGAAGATCAGCGGGTCGAACGGGCACAGCAGCGCGGTCCCGCGGCCGGCCCGCGGCACGCTTTGCCCGGCCCGCAGATACGCCGGTGCGGTCCAGCCCGCCACCTGCACCGGCTCCAATTCGCCCGCGGCCACCAGGTCGGCGACGGCGGGTCTGGCCTGCTCGGCCCGCAGCCGGAAGTAGTCGCGCAGATCCGCCTTGGTGGCCACCCCCATCGCAGTCGCCGCGCGCAGGACCAGCTCCCGGACGGCCTCGGCGTCGTCGATATCGCGTGCCAGCACATCGGCGGGCAGGACCCGCTCGACCAGGTCGTAGTGCCGGGCGAAACCGACCCGGTGCGCGGTGGTCAGCACGCCGGCGGCGAACAGCGCCTCGGCCACCCATTTGGTGTCGCTGCGGTTCCACCACGTCCCCTTACCCCGCGGCGTCCCGGATTCCAGGTGGGCCTCGATCTGACCGGCGGTACTCGGGCCGAGTGCGGCGACCGCGGCAACCACATCGTCGACCAATCGCGGGTTGTCCTTGACGATCTCCACACCCCAGCGGCCGTGGGAGTACTCCCGCATCCGCCAGCGCAACAGCGGCCAATCCTGCACCGAGATCAGCGCGGCCTCATGCGCCCAGTACTCCGCCAGCAGCCGTGCCGCGCTGCCACCGCCACCCCAGGCCGCCGCGTCCAGAACAGCACGGTCGTAGGGGCCGAGGCGGCTGAACACCGGCGCATAGTGCGCGCGCACAGCCACGGAAACCGAATCCAGTTGCAGGACGTGGATCCTGCCTAGCAGCCGACGCAGATGCACGCGGGTAACCGGACTGCTAGGCCGGGAGGCCGCCAGGCCCTGGGCGGCGACCGCCACCCGGCGGGCCTGGGCGGCGGTCAACCGGGTCACGGGCGCAGGTAGCGGTAAAACCGGTAGCGCAGACCCGAGCTGCTGTCCTGCCAGTCCCCGGTGGTACCGGTCCAGGATTCGTCGAGCACCGGAGCCAGGGTGTCGTCGTCGCGCAGGTGCAGGTCGATGTCCACCTCGGTGATCTCACACCGGGTGGCCAGTGGCAGGGCGAGGTGGTAGATCTCCGCGCCGCCGATCACCCAGTTCTGCCCATCGCCCAGTCCGGCCTCGATGGACGCGACGACCTCGGCACCCTCGGCCCGATAGTCCCGGTTGCGGCTGATGACGATATTGCGCCGGCCCGGAAGTGGCCGGAACCGCACCGGCAGCGACTCCCAGGTGCGCCGGCCCATCAGCACGGTGTGCCCCGTGGTCAGGCCCTTGAAGTGCGCCAGATCCTCGGGGACCTGCCACGGGATGGCGCCGTCGCGGCCGATCACCCCGGAGGTGGACTGCGCCCAGATCAAAGCGACGGTCACGGCACGGCCCCTAGACCGCTACGGGAGCTTTGATCGCCGGGTGCGGATCGTAGTTGCGGATCTCGATATCGGAGAAGGTGTAGTCGAAGATCGAATCCCGATGGCCCAGAACCAGTTCCGGATACGGCCGCGGATCGCGGCGGAGCTGCTCAGTGACCTGCTCGACATGGTTGTCGTAGATATGGCAGTCGCCGCCGGTCCAGACGAAGTCGCCGACTTCCAGACCCGCCTGAGCGGCCATCATGTGGGTCAACAGCGCGTAACTGGCGATATTGAACGGCACCCCGAGGAACAGGTCGGCACTGCGCTGGTAGAGCTGGCAGCTCAGCTTCCCGTCGGCGACGTAGAACTGGAAGAACGCGTGGCACGGGGCCAGTGCCATCTGCGGCAGGTCGGAGACGTTCCAGGCCGACACGATGATCCGGCGGGAGTCCGGATCGGTGCGCAACAACTCCAGAGCCGCGCTGATCTGGTCGATGTGCTCCCCGGACGGCGTCGGCCAGGACCGCCACTGCACTCCGTAGACCGGGCCGAGATCGCCGGTGGGAGAGGCCCATTCGTCCCAGATGGTGACCCCGTGCTGGCGCAGCCACTCGACGTTGGACTCGCCGCGCAGGAACCACAGCAACTCGTAGACCACCGATTTGAGGTGGACTTTCTTGGTGGTGATCAGCGGGAACCCGGCCGACAGGTCGTAGCGCAGCTGGTGGCCGAACACGCTGCGGGTGCCGGTACCGGTGCGGTCCGACTTCGGCGTCCCCCGCTCCAGCACCAGGCGCAGCATGTCCTCGTAGGGAGTGGCAATCGGCACGCCGATCAGCTTACGTGCGGCGCCGGACGGTAGAACAGAAGCCATGCCCACGATCACCGATGCGATCACCACACCGGACGGAACCTGCCCGGTGTGGTGTTCGCCTCGGTGATCGTGGGCATGGCGTCTGGTCTACCGTCCGGCGCCGCACGTAAGCTGATCGGCGGGCCGATTGCCACCCCCAACGACGACCAGCTGCGCCAGGTGCTGGAGCGGGGGACGCCGAA
>JBFYOR010000096.1:0-2511 GCA_041303695.1 Mycobacterium sp.
ACTTTGCGTCTGCTCGCGCAGGGCGGGGGCTCAGACCGACCGGCCATGCCGTCCAGCGCCGTCGGCGAACCGCTTGGCCCCGGCGAGCGTCTCCGCCGCCACCCGCGACAGGCTGCCGAACTCGAAGTCCATCGCCTCGGCCTCGGAATGCCCCCACTGATACAGCATCGACAGCCGGTCAGCGCGCATGCAGCCCTGCGGGGAACCGGCCAGTTCGGCGGCCAGTTCCTCGGCGGCGGCCCGCGACTGCCCGGTCGGCACCACCCGATTGGCCAGGCCGATCGCCAACGCTTCCTGGGCGTCGACGGCCCGACCGGTCAGGATCATGTCCATCGCGCGGCTGTGCCCGATCAGACGGGGCAGACGCACGGTGCCGCCGTCGATCAGCGGCACCCCCCACCGCCGGCAGAACACCCCGAACACCGCGTCCTCCTCGACCACCCGCAGGTCGCACCACAACGCGAGTTCCAGTCCCCCGGCGACGGCGTAACCGCTGACCGCCGCGATCACGGGTTTGGACAGCACCATCCGCGACGGGCCCATCGGCGCGGGTCCGACCCTGTGGGTGGGATTGGAGTCCGGGGTGCCGATGGCCTTGAGATCGGCTCCGGCACAGAAGGTTCCGTTATCACCCCACAGCACTGCCACCGCCGCGGAGTCGTCGCGATCGAACTCCTCGAACGCCGCGAACAGCGCCAGTGCGGTAGGCCCGTCGACCGCGTTGCGGGCGTGTGGACGGTCCAGGATGACGGTCGTCACCGGGCCGTTGCGGACGACGTTCACACTCATCAGACCTCCATAAGATTGGTGTCGCGGCGCGCCACCAATAGCGCGGCAAAGTCCACGTAGGCGGCACGCAGCCGATCTGCGGGCCAGTCGCCCGGCAACAGTTCGGCCGGCAGTACCGGGTCGGCAAGAAGGTGGCGCACCATCGCTGCGGCGACGGCGAACCGGCCCGGAACGTCAGTGGCGGAATCCATCTCGCGCAGCAGCCGCCGTGCGGCATCGGCCCACCCGGGCAGGTCCCACAGCCGGACGGCCAGCTCGGCCGGTTGATCGTCGCGCGACCGCAGCACCCGCACCCGGCCGTCGGCCTGCACGGGAAGTCCGTCGGCCAGATTGTCCGGCCGCAGCCAGACCCCTTCCCGCAGTTCAGCAAACCTGCAGTCCTGCAACGCTGTTCGTAGTGCGGAACGGGTCCGGGCGTCGCTACCGACAGCGGTGATCACGACCGTGATCCAGTCGCCGTCCCAGTCCCGGGTCACCGGCGCCAGGGCGGCGTCCTGCCGGCGCTGCCGCGCCAACAGCCGGCCGGACAGCCGGTAACCGTCCTCAGAGCGCACCAGGTCACCGGCGCCCACCATCCGGGTCAGCGCAACCCGCATCGTGGTGTCCTTGATCTCGAAATCGGATGTCAGACGCAACAGTTCGCCCGCGGTGGCCCAGGCCGGGTGCGCGCCGAGCAACACCGAGAGCACCACGGAGCGAGCGGTCATCCGCATCCCTACACCCCGGATGTCGTGCGGCCATGGTCGCCGAACGGTTCGTCGCGGTGGCGCACGGCCTCCCGGAAGCCGTGCTGGCGAGCGTCGGCGACGAAGGCGTGTCCCTCGGGGGTATGGCGGGCGATGCCGTCGAACACCGTGCTGACCATCCGACTGGTGGCCACGCCTTGCTGGTAAAGCGCGGAGTTCATCGCCAGCTTGACCATGATGAGCTGGTTGACCGGCATTGCGGCGATCCGCTCGACCAGCCGCTCGGTGCGCTCGTCGAGATCCTCGGGCTCCGGCGCCTCGACAGCCAGGCCCCACTCCGCGGCCTGTGCGCCGGTGATGCAATCCCCAGTCAGCAGAAGGCGTTTGGCGCGCTGATCACCGAGTCGATGCGCCCACAGTCCGGCGGCCGGGACACCCCACACCCGGGTGGGCGGGTAGCCGATCTTGGCATCGGCGGCGGCGATCACCTGGTCGGCGTGCAGCGCGATATCGGTCCCGCCGGCCACGCAGTAGCCGTGGATCTTGACCACCGTCGGTTTGTCGGCGTGCATCAGGCTGGCGAAGCCGCGGACGAACCGGCTCATCATCTGATAGTCGACCATCGGGTCCCAGGGCTGATCGGGTAGGTGATTGCTAGCCTGGACGTGCGCGTCGAGCACCGTTCCAGCCCGATCCTCACCACCGGCGGAACCCGAACCGTCGGCGTAGGCGCCCAGGTCGAACCCCGCGCAGAACCCCTCCCCGCGGCCGGACACCAGGATGACGTGGACGTTCGGATCCAGATCAGCGCGCTCCACACAGGCCGCCAGTTCCGTCGGCGTGGCGGCGACGATCGCATTGCCCTTGTCCGGGCGGTTGAAGGTGATTCGGGCAACCCGGCCGGTGACCTCGTAGGTCATCGTGGTCAGCGCGGTCACTGTGCCCTCCGCGAGCAGACACAAACTCGCACTTTTTGGGTCCCATTTACGCGAGTTTGCGTCTGCTCGCGGAGGGCACAGTGACCGCGCTGACCACG
>JBFYOR010000097.1:0-9248 GCA_041303695.1 Mycobacterium sp.
GTCGGACGGCCGCTTCGAGGTCGCCGGACATCCCGGCGGACAGCTCGGTGGCGGTCGGATGGCTGCTCAGGATGCGGCGGTGCTCGGCCGCCAGAGCCGCGAACGCCGTGTCGGCATCGGCACCCAGTGGCGGTACCGCCATCAGCCCCGCGAGTTGGAGCGCCTCTGACTGCGCGACCTGCGCACACAGCCGATCCACGGCCGCATCATCGCCAATGTCCACCCCGCCGCGAGCGGTGTCGCCGTCCAGACTGATCTGGACGAACACCCGCAACGGCCGGGTCCGGGTCCCATCGGCCAGTGCCTGCGCGGTGCCACGATCCAGCGCCTCGACCACCTTGTCGGCGGAGACCGAATGCACGGTATCGGCCCATACCGCAATGTGTTTGGCCTTCTTGCGTTGGATTTGGCCGACCATGTGCCAGAGCGCCGGGCCGGGGTTTGACCCGCCATCCGCCGAGGCCGCGATCAGCCTGTCGAATTCGGCGATCTTCGCCGATGCCTCCTGCTCACGCGATTCACCGAAGGCCCGGCACCCCAGCCGCCACAGGATCGCGACGTCACTGGCGGGGAAGAACTTGGTGATCGGTAGCAGCTGGATCTGCTCCACCGGGCGACCGGCGGCCTCGGCGGCCCGAGCCAGCCTCGACCGGGCCGCCGCGAGACCACCGGTCAGCTCGGCCAACCGATCCCCGCGGCCGGTGTCCGTCACTGCATCCACACCAGCGAGGCCAGCCGCCCGGTCGGCGCGTCGCGCCGGTGGCTGAAAAATGCCGGGTCGGCGACCGTGCAGCGGGGATCGATCTCGACCGCGGCGACACCGGCCTCGAGGAGTTGGCGAGCGATACCGGCCCGCAGGTCCAGCGCCGGGGTGCCGCGCAGGGTCCTGGTGCGGCTTCCGGGCAGCCGCGCCTCGACATCGGCGGCCATCTCCTCGGGCACTTCGTAATTGGGTCCGCTGACTGCCGGACCGAGCACCACCGTGATGTCCGCGGCATGGGCACCGGCGGCCAGCATCCGCTCCAGCGTGCGCAGCACCACACCGTCGGCGGCCCCGACCCGGCCGGCATGCGCCGCACCGGCGACGCCGGCGCGGGCGTCGGCCATCAGAACCGGCACGCAGTCCGCGGTCACCACCGCCAGCGCCAGCCCCGGGGTACTGGTCACCAGCGCGTCGGTGGCGTCGAAGGGTTCTGAGCGCGGCGCGTCGACGACCTCGACGCGGTCGCCGTGAACCTGGTTCATCCACACCACATGGTCGGCCGGCAGGCCGATCGACGACGCCAGCCGGTCGCGGTTGGCCGCCACCGCGGCCGGGTCGTCACCGACGTGGTCGCCGAGATTGAAGCTCTCAAAAGGCGCCCGCGACACACCGCCGGCCCGGGTGGTGGTGATACGACGGACCCGAACGCTCACGACGCCAGGGCTTTCAGTGTCAGTGCCGCATGAAGGGCGGAACGTCGACGTCGTCGTCGTCGTCACCGAAGCGCGAGGAGCCGTTGGTGTGGGCCGACACGGTGGCCGGCTCCAGCGGCTGGATGGTCTCGATGGGCTCGAACAGCGACGAGCTGAGCTGACCTGCGGCACCCGGCGCGATACCGGCGGCGACCGACGGCGCCGGCGCGGCGGCGGGCTTGCCGACCGTCGCGGCTCCGATCACCGGCATCCGACTCGGGCTGGTGGCGTCGAACCCCGCGGCGATCACCGTCACGCGTACCTCGTCGCCGAGGGAATCGTCGATGACGGTGCCGAAGATGA
Organism: Mycobacterium sp.; assembly: GCA_041303695.1. Classification (GTDB taxonomy): domain Bacteria; phylum Actinomycetota; class Actinomycetes; order Mycobacteriales; family Mycobacteriaceae; genus Mycobacterium. Next base: position 1,759 of record JBFYOR010000097.1, read on the forward strand.
TGTTGGCCTCCGGGTGGGCGGCGTCCTGCACCAGGGAGGCGGCCTCGTTGATCTCGAACAGACCGAGGTCACTGCCGCCGGCGATCGACATCAGCACACCCTGGGCGCCCTCCATCGAGGCCTCCAGCAGCGGCGAGTTGATGGCCACCTCGGCGGCCTTGAGCGCACGGCCGTCGCCGCGGGCCGACCCGATGCCCATCAGCGCCGTTCCGGCGCCGCTCATGATGCCCTTGACGTCGGCGAAGTCGACGTTGATCAGGCCCGGTGTGGTGATCAGGTCGGTGATGCCCTGAACACCGTTGAGCAGCACCTCGTCAGCGCTGCGGAACGCGTCCATCAACGAGACACCGGCGTCGCCCATCTGCAGCAGACGGTCGTTGGGGATCACGATCAGTGTGTCGCAGCTCTCCCGCAGCGAACCGATGCCGTTCTCAGCCTGGTTGGACCGCCGCTTGCCTTCGAAGGAGAACGGCCGGGTCACCACGCCCACCGTCAGCGCGCCGAGTTTGCGGGCGATATTGGCCACCACCGGCGCGCCCCCGGTGCCGGTGCCGCCGCCCTCGCCAGCGGTCACGAACACCATGTCCGCACCGCGCAGCAGCTCCTCGATCTCGTCCTTGGCGTCCTCGGCGGCCTTGCGACCCACCTCGGGATCCGCCCCGGCGCCCAGACCCCGGGTGGAGTCGCGTCCGACGTCGAGCTTGACGTCGGCATCGCTCATCAACAGCGCCTGGGCGTCGGTGTTGATGGCGATGAACTCCACACCCTTGAGTCCCTGTTCGATCATCCGGTTGACGGCGTTGACGCCGCCGCCGCCGATACCAACGACCTTGATGACGGCGAGATAGTTATGCGGGGGGGTCATCGCTGTGGTTCCTCCGTTTTGGGGGCGATAGAGCGGGACTGCTGTGAACCTGGTGCCTGCCGCGACTCCCCTGGCCTAAACCCTCAACCTCAACCTCAGGCTTAGAGTTATGTCAAGTTGTCGCGTACTGGGAACGGTAGGACCGGCGCGCGCCTCCCCAATCCGGCGCGCGGGCGTGTCGCTCGAGAATTTGGGAGGCGACCGACTCGCGGCCGGCCGGAACTACTTGACGGTCGGCAGGTCAGGGCTGGACACGTCGTACACCTGACCCGGCTGGGTCAGCAGCGCGGCGAGTTTCTCGGCCTTCTCCTCGGTCCGGTCGGTGGTGCCCCACACCACCGTGCGGCCGTCGGCGAGGGTCAGGGTGATCGAGGCGACCGACGGTGCGGCGATCCTGCCCACCTGGGCCACCACCTCGGGCCGCAGCGCGGTCATCACCTGCAGCGCGGCGCGGGTCGGCGGATCGGCCGGGCCGGGGCTGTCGACGTCGATGTAGGGCAACCCCGGCGGCGGCGGCGCGGTCGCGAAATCGACCCCGTCCCGGTCGAACAGATGTGGCCCGTCGCCGAAGTCCTTGACCACGACCGGGACCCGCTCCACGATCGTGATCCTCAGCTCAGAGGGGTACTCCCGCTGCACCCGCGCGCTTGCGACGCGGCGGATACCGGCCACCCGGTCCGCCACCTCATCGGTGTTGATCTGTAGCAGCGGAGTGCCCGGCCGCACCTGGGCGACATCGACGACCTCCTCCCGGGTTACCGCACCGGTTCCGGTCACGACCACCGACCGGGCCGACATCACCGGGGTGAAGTACAAGATCAGCCCCAGGATCACGCTGATGACCGTCAGCAGGATCAGCCAGACGACCAGCCGAAGACCCTTGACGGTCCGGGCGGTCAGCGCTCTGGGCTCCTCGGCCAGTTGGCCGCTGACCTTGCGCTTGGCCTCTCGGCGGGCATGCTCGATCGCCGTCGCGCGCTGCTCAAGGGCCCGCCGCTCGGCACGCTCGCGGCGGGCCTTGCGGCGCGGCCCCTCCGGATCGGGGTCCGCCTCGCCGTCGCCGGGTGGGCCGGAATCCGCCGCAGACTCCTCGGACTCAGCCTGATCGCCGCGATCGGGATCGGCCTCGTCCAGCGGGGCCTGAACGGGATCGGTCTGCTCGGCCGCTCCGGCCTCGGGGTCGTGCTCCGGGCCGGCGTCAGACACCGCGGGGTCCCGCGAGTCAGACACCGCGGGGTCCGGCGAGTCAGTCACCGCGGGTCCCGCTGACCGGCGGCCCGGTCATTGATCGCCGCGAGGATCTCCGGGCCGAGCAGGGTCACGTCGCCGGCCCCCATGGTGACCACCACATCGCCGGGCCGGGTGCGCGCCGCCACCTGCTCGGCCACCGACGACAGGTCCGGCAGGTACCGCACCGGGGCGCTGACGTGCTCGGCGATGGTCGCTCCGCTGATACCGGTCAGTGGCTGTTCGCGGGCGGCGTAGACGTCGAGCACGAATACCTCGTCAGCGGTGTTCAGCGCGTCGGCGAACTCTCGCGCGAAAGCTTTTGTACGAGAATACAAATGCGGCTGGAACACGACGATGCTGCGCCCCTCGGCCGGGTGCCCGCCGGTGTCTTGGCGGGCGACTGCCCGCAGCGCCGTCAAGGCGGCACGCACCTCGGTCGGGTGGTGCGCATAGTCGTCGAACACCCGCACACCGCCGGCGGTGCCGACCAGTTCGAACCGGCGGCGCACACCCTCGAATCCGGCCAGGGCATCGAGCACCTCCTCGACCGGCGCGCCGGCCTCGGTGGCGGCCAGCACCGCACCCACCGCGTTGAGCGCCATGTGCCGGCCCGGAACCGCCAACCGCATCGCCCGTCGATACGTCTCCCCGGCCAACTGGATCTCGGCGACGGCGCCGGTCCCCCGCTGCTGCCAGTCAAGTAGCGAGGCGGCCAGATCAGCGGTCCGGTCACTGCCGTAGCGCAGCACCCGAACCCCGAGGGCGGCACTGCGGTCGGCCAGCGCCGAGGCTCCCGGATCATCCGCGCACGCCACCAGAGACCCGCCCGGCGCCAACCGCTCGATGAACTCGTCGAAGACCGCGGTGTAGGCCTCCGGGCTGCCGAAGAAGTCGAGGTGGTCGGCCTCGATGTTGGTGACCACCGCCACGTCGGGCCGGTACTGCAGTAACGAGCCGTCGCTCTCATCGGCCTCGGCGACGAAGACGTCCCCGCTGCCGTGATGGGCATTGGTGCCGGCCTCGCCGAGATCGCCACCGACAGCGAAGGACGGGTCGAATCCACTGTGCTGCAGAGCGACGATAAGCATCGATGTGGTGGTGGTCTTGCCATGCGTGCCGGTGACCAGCAGCGTGCGATGACCGGCCATCAGTTTGGCCAGCACCGCGGGGCGAAGGATCACCGGCACGGCGCGGCGATGGGCTTCGACCAGTTCGGGGTTCGTCTTGGGAATGGCGGCATGGGTGGTGATCACCGCGGTCGGACCACCCGGCAGCAGATCCAGATTGGCCGCGTCGTGGCCGATGCGGATCTGGGCGCCGCGGGCTCGCAGCGCGATCACACCGCGGGATTCCTTGGCGTCCGAACCCGACACCAGCGCCCCGCGGTCGAGCAGGATGCGTGCGATACCCGACATTCCGGCCCCCCCGATGCCGACCATGTGCACCCGCGCGAGTTCCGGCGGCACGCCCGCCCCGCTCACCGGCGTGCCCTGCGGTCTGCGCCGGCGACCTGCAGGACCACCTCGGCGATCCGGCGGGCCGCGTCGCGGTGGCCCACACCGGCCGCAGCGGCAGTCATCCCGGCCAGTCGCGGTCGGTCATTGAGCAGCCGCACCACCTCGGTGCCGATATAGGCCGGGGACAGATCGGTATCGGCCACCAGTAGACCTCCGCCCGCTTCAACTACCGGCAGCGCATTGAGACGCTGTTCGCCGTTGCCGATCGGCAGTGGGACATAGACGGCGGGCAACCCGACCGCGGAGACCTCGGCGACCGTCATCGCCCCGGACCGGCAGATCGCCAGATCGGCAGCCGCATAGGCCAGGTCCATCCGGGTGAGATAGGGCACCGCGACGTAGGGCGGGTCCCCGGGACGTGGCGCCGGCAGTTCCAGGGTGTTCTTGGGTCCGTGCGCGTGCAGCACCGAGATCCCCGCGCCGGCAAGTCCGGCGGCGGCGGCCGACACCGCGCGGTTGATGGACGCAGCCCCCTGGGATCCGCCGAACACCAGCAGCACCCGGGCGTCGTCGGCGAAGCCGAAGTGGGCGCGCGCCTCGGCGCGCAGCGCAGACCGGTCCAGATCGGTGATCGACGCCCGCAACGGCATACCGACCACCTCGGCACCGCGCAGGCCCGAACCCGGTACCGCTGCCAGTACCCGGCGGGCGAACCGCGCGCCGAGCCGGTTGGCCAGGCCCGCGCGGGCGTTGGCCTCGTGCACCACCACCGGAACCCGGGCGGACCGGGCCGCGAGGTAGGCCGGCACGGCGACATAGCCGCCGAAGCCCACCACCACGTCGGCGGCGACCGAGTCGAGCACCGCCCGGGCCTGTCTGATCGACCTGCGCACCCGCCAGGGCAACCGCAGCAGATCGGTATTTGGCTTGCGCGGCAGCGGTACCGGGGTGACCAGTTCGAGCGCGTAGCCGCGCTCGGGCACCAGTCGGGTCTCCAACCCGCGGGCGGTGCCCAACGCGGTGATCCGGATGCCGGGATGCAAATCGCTCAGCGCGTCGGCAAGGGCCATCGCCGGTTCGATATGCCCCGCGGTGCCACCACCTGCCAGCACTACCGACACGGTGGCGTCACTGGTGCGTGGGTCGCTGCGGCCGGGACCGCCGTCAACCCCGAAGACACTCACCGATAACGCTGACCTTCCATTGCGCGGGATCGCCGTGCGCGGCCGTTCCCGTGCCGCTCGCCGCCTTGTGCCGCGGCGGCACGCCTCTGCTGGGAGGCGCCTCCATGATGCCCTGAGCGCTGGGACACGGAGTGCGCCGTCCCCGCTTTGGCCTTGCCGCCGCGCCCACGGGGTTGCTCCACCGGGCGCGCCGGCCGCTTGGTGGCTTTGGCCTTGGGCGCGGGTTTGGCGGCTTTCTTCGCCGGCTTGGCGGGCTTGGCCATGGGCTTGGCCACGCTGCCGGATCTGGCGGCCCTGGCCGGCTTCGGAGCCCCCGGCCGGGTACGCAACCGGTCACGCAGCGCGTCGACCCGGCTCGGCAGGTACGGCTCGGGCAGCGGCAGCCGTAGCAGCCGGTTCATCCGGTCATCGCGGCCGGCGCGCAGCGCCGACACCGCGTCAGGCTCGTGCCGAGCCGCATTCGCCATCAGTCCGATCATGAAAAGCGTTGTCGCCGTTGATGTTCCGCCTGCTGATATCAGCGGCAGCTGAATGCCGGTAACCGGCAGCAGGCCGATCACGTAGCCGACGTTGATGAACACCTGTCCGATCACCCAGGCCGTCGCGGTGGCCGTCAGCAGTCGCAGGAACGGATCGGCCGATCGCTTGGCGATGCGCATTCCGGTGTAGGCGAACAACCCGAACAGGCACAGCAGTCCGAACGCGCCGATGAATCCCAGTTCCTCGCCGATGATGGCAAAGATGAAGTCGTTGTGGGCGTTGGGCAGATAGTTGTACTTCGCCGTGCCCTGACCGAGCCCGTCCCCGAAGACCCCGCCGTTGGCCAGCGCGAACTTGGCCTGCCGGGCCTGATAACCCGCGCCTTGTGCGTCGGCGCTGGGGTCCAGCCAGGACTGCACCCGGGTGGAGCGGTAGCCGGCGGAGACGGCGAGAACGGCGGCCGCGGACACGGTGGCCAGCAGGGAACTGACGAAGACCTTCAGCGGCAGGCCGGCGAACCACAGCAGGGCCAGCAGGATGATGCCCAGCGACACGGTCTGGCCGAGGTCGGGCTGGGAAACGATCAGCGCCAGCGCGATCACCGCCGCCGGGATCAGCGGGATCAGCATCTCCCGCAGACTGGCCCGCTCCATGCGCCGGGCCGCCAGCAGGTGCGCGCCCCAGATCACGAAGGCGATCTTGGCCAGCTCGGAGGGCTGCATCGACAGACCGCCGAACACGAACCAGCCTCGGGTGCCGTTGGCAACCTTGCCGATACCGGGGATCAGCACCAGCACCAGCATGACGATGGTGACCGCGAACGCCGGAAACGCCATCCTGCGGATGAAGCGAACGGGCAGTCGGAGGGCGAACCAGCAGGCGAACAGCCCCACTCCCGCCCAGATCACCTGGCGGATGAAGATGGCCCACGGGCTGCCGTCGGCGCCGTAGGAACGCACGCCGGATGCGGACAGCACCATGATCAGACCGAGGGTGGTCAGCAGGGCGGCGACCGAGATCATCAGGTGGAACGACGTCATCGGCCGGGCCAGCCAGGCACCGAACCTCATCGGCGGGCCGAATCGCGGCTTGGTGACCGCGGCCGTCTGCACCGGGGCCGAGCCGTCCCCGACGCCGTCGCCGGCGTCATCGGCCAGATGATCGGCCCCACCCTTGTCCCGGCGCACCAGCCGGGACCACACCGTGCCCACCCCGCTACCGGGCCCTACGGCCCACCCGGGCCCGGACCGCCTCGGCGAACGCGTCGCCGCGGTCGGCGTAACCGCTGAACTGGTCGAACGATGCGCCGGCCGGCGCAAGCAGGACCGTCTCGCCCGGGCGGGCCAGGTCCGCGGCGGCGGCCACCGCAGCGGACATCACCTGCCGGCCGATACCGGGACCACCGGCGTTGATCACCCGAGCCCCAGAAGTCACACCCGACTCATTGGCCTCATGCATCTCAGCATCCTCCCGCGTCACAACGTGGATGACGGGGACATCGGGTGCGTGTCGCGATAACGCCTCGGCAAAGACCGCACGGTCGCGGCCGATCAGCACCGCGCCGGCCAGCCGATCGGCCACCCGGGCCACGGTGTCGGTGACCGAGGCGCCCTTGAGCATGCCGCCGGCCACCCACACCACCCGCGGGTAGGCCAGGATCGACGCCTCGGCCGCGTGCGGGTTGGTCGCCTTGGAGTCGTCGACGTAGCGCACATCATCGACCACCCCCACCGGCTCCCCGCGGTGCCGGCCGACGTGGAACCCGGCCAGAGCGGCCGCGATCGCCTCCGGCGGGACATCCACCGCACGCGCCAGCGCAGCGGCGCCCAGAGCGTCGAGCACTCCGACCGGACCGGCGACCGGAATCGAGGCGACCGGGGCCAACGCCAGGCCACCGTCGACCCCACCGGCGAACGCACGGTCGACGAGTGCGCCGTCGCGCACCCCGAGTTCCCCGGCGGCCGGTTCGCCCAGCCGGAATCCGGCCTTCACCGGTGCCGCGGCGCCGGGCAGCAGTGCGCGAGCGGCGGGATCATCAAGGCCCACCACCGCCACCCGGCCGGCCAGCGCCCGCGCTTTGGCCGCCGCGTAGGCCTCGAAACTTCCGTGCCAGTCGAGGTGGTCCTCGGCGACGTTGAGCACCACACCGGCCTCCGGACGAAGCGAGGGAGCCCAGTACAGCTGGAAACTCGAGACCTCCACCGCCAGCAGGTCGGCCGGTCGGGACAGCACGTCGAGCACCGGTTCGCCGATGTTGCCGCACAGCACCGCCCG